>JAQICC010000019.1 GCA_027858735.1 Salinivirgaceae bacterium | reverse complement strand
GGAACAGGTCGTGCCGATTTTACATCGGTAAAGTGCCGATAACTTGTCCCGATTTCTCGGGAGGCGAAGGGGGAATAAAGGTTAATTTACCCGTATTATCATGCTTGACTTGACACTAGTTTCTTGTTATTGCATTTGGAATCTGTTTAAACAACTGTAAACCAGCAATTAGTATCAATAAATAATGCATCATAAAAAATTTGAACTAAACTAAGCTTTTCAATTCATGATTGATATGAGTTACTGATTTCAGAGAACATGCCTAATATCAAGGTAGGCATGTCAGGCATTTGTAAGGAGAGGGATAGATATATGAATTCAGAGTTGCTGCTAAATAGTCTCAGCAAGAAAACTCCAATAATTTCGTTACTCTTGCATTTCAACCAGTCATCCCGAAGCAAGTTCGGGACTCCTGATTTTCAATGCTGCGAAAGCCTCATTCTTGGAGCTTTCTTATCAGAGACCGAGTTTTCTTGCACGCACTATATAGAAATAGCGTTGGCGAAATACTTTGCGGATTGCTGCGGTGATAGTCAACTTTAAGAATTTTCTTTATTACATTTGCGAAAAAATACAGGCATGCTTTCAGTGTTAATTGTCGATAATAACGATTCTTTCACATACAATTTGGTGGAGCTTTTAAGGCAAACAAATATGTGCAAAGTTCAGGTGTGCATGCTTGAAAATGTAAATGAGTTTTCATTAATTGGAATAAATGGAGTGATTCTATCGCCAGGGCCAGGATTGCCGAAAGAAAAACAAGGTCTTTTTGAGTTTATTGATAAAGTACAAGGAAAAATTCCATTGCTAGGAGTTTGCTTGGGGCATCAAGCCATTGCAGAATATTTGGGAGCTTCAATTTTTCAATTAAAAAAAATAATACACGGTGAGGCCTCGAAAATTAAGATGCTAAATGGGCATAATATTTATGAAAAATTGCCTGAAGAAATTATGGTAGGGCGTTATCATTCTTGGGCAGTTGAACCAAATAGCTTGCTCAGTTGTTGTATGGTAACGGCAACAACTACCGACGGTATTATTATGAGTTTAAAACATCAATCCATTAACATAAGTTCAGTACAGTTTCATCCCGAATCGATATTAACGGTATATGGAAAACAAATGCTTGAAAACTGGCTTATATATTGTGTTGAAAAAAATAACAAAGCATAAATAGGGTATTGTTTTTGTAAAATATTAATTTCGCAGCTTAATTGTTAAAATAAAAAAAATGATTCAAAGAATTCAATCTGTTTATTTACTAATTGCTGCAATTTGCATGCTGTTGTTTTATATGTTTCCCATTGCAGTTTTTACTACCGAAGCATACACATTTGAGTTTTTTAATTGCCATATAACCCATCCGGAAAATTTGGAACCTCCTATAGCACTTTTACCCTTAGCGGTACTGCCTGTTTTAAGTATGTTGTTAGGTTTAGTAGTAATTTTTTTATTTAAAAACAGAAAATTGCAAATGCGTATTAATAAAATAAATATGTTGGTTGTAATTTCTGTAATTGCCATAGCCGGTTTTTATTTTTCTAAAATAAGAGCCCTATTAAATGGGGAGGTGAGTTATGGTTTTGCTCTTGTATTTCCGATTTTAACTATAGTGTTTTTAATTCTGGCAAATAGGGCAATTAATTACGACGAAAAATTGGTAAGGGCTGCAGATAGAATCAGATAGGTATTAATTTACATTTTTATAAATAGTTTGTAGTATTGTTTAAGCAAAGAATTATATTCGTTTTGTTATTGTTTTTTATAACAATTAGCTCAAATACATGGGCTCAAAAAAGCAGTACAAGCAACAATAATAAAATTGCATTGCAATATTATAGAAATAGTGAATTTGAAAAAGCAGCAGAGGTTTACGAAAGACTTTATTCCTCAAATCGATCAACCAGCTATTACCGACAGCTTATAAATTGCTATGTTAATTTAAAGCAATACACAAAGGCTGAATCGTTTATTAAGCAACATCAAAAGGCGAATAAGTATGAGTTAAGTGTTCTGGTTGATTTGGGTTACATCTATTCCCTTCAAGACGACGACTCAAAAGCAAAAGCTACATACCAAAACGCAATTAAGAAGATTAGAGCCGATCAATATCAAATTATTAGGCTTGCCAATGCATTTATGGCAAAGCAACTCTACGATTATGCCGAAGAAACCTATCGCGAAGGCGAAAAGCTGCTAAATGGAGTTTACGCATTTTACATTGAAAAGGGGCAACTATATTATTATACGCGCGACTACGATAAAATGATTGGTGCCTATCTTGATTTGCTTGAGGTAAGCGAACAATATTTGCAAACAGTTCAAAGCCGATTGCAAAATTTTATTTACAACGATATTGATGAAACAATACAGCAAAAGTTGAAAGATGCCCTTTTGCTTCGTGTAAATAAAAATGCCGACAGGCCTGTTTTAAACGAGTTGTTGGTTTGGCTTTATATTCAGGATAAAGATTTTGAAATGGCCTTTATTCAAGCTCGGGCGCTAGATATGCGATTGGATGAAAACGGTAAACGGATAATTGCCTTGGCGCGAGTGGCCACCGAAAATAATGATTTTACAGTTGCAGTTGATGCCTATGAATATGTGATTGGAAAAGGCAAGCATTTAGAATATTATTTTGCTGCTCGAAACGAAATGCTTGAAGTAATGTATAAGCGCATTGTTCTGGGTATTGACAATAAGCCGGAAAACTATATTCAAATGGAAAGGGCTTTTATAAATGCTTTGCATGAGATGGGGACAAATACAAATACCATTGATTTATTACAGAACCTGGCGCATTTACAAGCATTCTATTTAGGTAAAACTACCGAAGCTCTTTTTTTATTAGAAGATGCAGTAACCCTAAGAGGTTTAAATTATATGCAAAAAGGCCAATTGGAGCTTGAATTGGCCGATATTTACTTAATTGGTGCTGAGGTTTGGGATGCTACTCTTGCTTACGCCAGGGTTGAGGAGAATAATAAAAACAATCCGATAGGATCGGAGGCTAAATTCAGAAAAGCACGTTTAGCATACTATATTGGAAATTTTGAGTGGGCAAGGGCACAACTTGATGTTTTAAAAGCCAGTACTTCGAAACTTATTGCCAATGATGCAGCAGAATTGGCACTTTTTATTTTTGAAAATACAGGCTGGGATAGTGTTGAAACGGCCATGGAAATTTATTCTCGAGCCGATTTTCTTTTTTTTCAATCGAAAGATTCCTTGGGAATTCAGACTTTGGATACCTTGATTCAAAAATTTCCAGACCATGCAATAACTGATGAAGCTTGGTTATTAAAAGGTAAAATTTATAGCCGTAATTTTAAACGGGATAAAGCTTTGGAATGCTTTCAATTTATAGTGGATAATTTTTACTACGATATTTTAGCCGATAATGCACTTTTTGCCATGGCTGATATGTATGAAAATGAGTTAAATAATGTTGCTCAAGCCATGGAGTTGTATAAACAAATAATGGTTGATTTTTCTGACAGTATCTACAAAATGGAATCGCGCTTGAGATTTCGAGCGCTTCGCGGTGATAAGGTGGTTAATTAAACGAATAGGTTCTACTACCAATTTTATGGGTGATTTTATGAGATGTGCATTTTAAGATTTTCAAGTCACCAGTTCTCACTTAGTATACTGACTGAATACTGAATACTGAATACTGAATACTGAATACTGAAGACTGAATACTGAATACTGAATACTGAAGACTGAATACTGAATACTGAATACTGAATACTGTAGACTGAATACTGTAGACTGAAGACTGAAGACTGAAGACTGTAGACTGAAGACTGTAGACTGAAGACTGTAGACTGAAGACTGAAGACTATATCCCATGGATAAAAATGTTCTATTTAAAAGTTTTTCCACTAAATTCGTAGTAATACCAACTAATAAATATCCTATATGCTTACAGTAATTCTCATAATGCTTGCAGGTATTGTATTGGGCTATTTTCTTCGCTCCAAACCACAGCTTATTAAAGTGTTAAATAAGTCGACTATATGGGTGATATTTATTTTGCTTTTATTTATGGGGGTGTCGGTAGGTAGTAATAGTGAGGTTGTGAATAATCTTGATACCATTGGGTTACGTGGATTGCAGTTAGCCATAGTAACTATTTTAGGTAGTGTGCTGCTTTCTTGGGTGGCTTATTTATGGGTGTTTAAAACCAAAAGAGCTGATAATGAAGGATAGTATATTAATTGTAATGTGCTTTGTTATTGGTTTGATATTAAGCTTTTATCAGTGGATTCCATCATATTTTCTTGAAAACGATATAAGTAGCTATGTGTTGTACTTACTTATGTTTGTGGTTGGTATAGGCATTGGAAGCGATAAAGAAGCCTTAGATACACTGCGCAAAATTAACTTTAAAGTGTTATTGGTGCCCATTGTTGTTATTGTTGGATCGTTAGGGGGAGCCGCTTTATTTTCACTGCTAGTACCTGATTTAACAATGAGAGAAACCATGGCTGTTGGTGCCGGATTTGGTTATTATAGTTTGTCAAGCATATTAATAAATGAATTGCATAGCGAAACACTAGGTACTATTGCCTTGGTAGCTAATGTAATTCGTGAGGTGCTTACCTTGCTTTTTGCTCCTGTTTTGGTTTGGGCGTTCGGTAAATTAGCTCCGGTAGCCGCAGGTGGAGCTACTGCTATGGACACTACTTTGCCCATAATAATTCGGGTATCGGGTAATGAGTATGGCCTTATGGCAATTTTTAGTGGAGTGGTTTTAACGATTTTAGTGCCCTTTTTGGTTACCTTTATTCTTTCGTTTTAAACTATTGGCATTATGAAATACAAATTCATTTGGGCATTTTCCTTTCTTGTACTTGTATTCTTCAGCTTTAGCTCACAGCAACTAACCCTAAAAGAACAGCTTGAAAATTTACCTCATGTAGTTTCTGTTGATTCTCTATTTATAGATACGTTTTTTACCGAGCAGTTCGATGTATACTTTGAACAAGTGATCGATCATAATAATCCAGAAGAAGGTACATTTTTACAGCGTGTTATTGTAAGTAATTCGGGTTTCTACAAACCTGTTGTTGTGGTTATTGAGGGATACAATATATGGCACGGACGGGCATTGGAGCTTACTCAATTATTGAAAAGTAATCAAGTTAATATTGAACACCGCTTTTTTAAAAATAGCCGCCCCGATAGCATTCCGTGGGATAAACTTACTATTTGGCAAGCTGCAAGCGATCAGCATAAAATTATAAAATCGCTGAAAAAAATATATAAAGGCAACTGGTTATCTACTGGTTTTAGTAAAGGTGGGCAGGCTACCATGTATCATCGCAGTTTTTATCCTGATGATGTTAAGGCCAGTGTGCCTTATGTAGCCCCATTAAATTTAGCCCGTGAAGATGAGCGGATATATGAATTTTTGAAAACAGTAGGATCAGATAGTGATCGGCAAAAAGTATATCAATTTCAATGTTTGTGTTTCGATAATATCGATGAACTGAAAGAGTTGCTTAAAACGAAAGCCAAGAGTAAAGGCTGGACTTACAAAATGGGAATAAAAAATGCACTTGTCTATACCATTTTAGAATATAGTTTTGCCTTTTGGCAATATGGAGGAGTAGCGCCTGAAAATATTCCCGATAACACTGCAACTGTTCGTGAATTGTTTGAGCATTTAGATCGAATTTCAAGTTTTACCTTTTTTGAAGACAAGGGTATAAAAACCTATCAGCCATTTTTTTGGGCAGCACTTACTGAAATAGGCATGTATGGTTATGAAACCAAACCATTTCGTAAGTATTTGGGTGATACTGTAAATTATACCTTCGATTTTAGTGCACCTGAGGGTACTCGTCCAGTGTACAATAGCAAGGCCATGCTAAACGTGAAGACTTTTCTTGATAATGAAGCTGAAAATATGCTATTTATAGTTGGTGGTATGGACACTTGGGGAGCTACAGCCTATACCCCTTCAGGCAACAATAATCTTGTGACTAAAAAACTGACCAATGGTTTCCATGGAACACAAATTCAAGACTTTTCGAAATCTGAACGTGAAGAAATGTATTCTTTGATTGAGGAGTGGATGGGAGTTGAGATCGATGATATTTTTGAAGAATAATCAATTGTTTTTTATTGAATGAAGAATCAAAACAAAGCCTATTTTTTTGCCTTTGCAGCCATTTTATTGTGGTCAACCGTGGCAGTACCTTTTAAAATTGGCTTGCGGTATTTTCATTTTACGCATTTTCTTATTATTTCTATTGCTGTTTCTGTTCTTATATCATTTATTGTTCTTGTATTACAAAAAAAACTGATTTTATTAAAAGGCCTTACAAAAAAAGATTGGTTATGGTTAATGGCGGCGGGGTTTATTAATCCGTTTATGTATTACCTCATGCTTTTTAAAGCCTATTCAATATTACCGGCTCAAATTGCACAAGCCTTGAATTATACCTGGCCCATAATGCTGGTGCTTTTATCGGTTCCTTTCTTGGGGCAAAAGTTAAACCTTAAAGCTTTAAGCGCATTATTAATTGGTTTTGTAGGTGTTTACCTTATTGCTTCGCAAGGTCAGCCATGGCCTTTGCAACCTTCCGAACCATTTGGAGTACTGTTGGCTATTTCTACATCGCTTGTTTGGGCAAGCTTTTGGATTATTAATACAAGGCTAAAAACCGATGGAGTGCTTAACCTGTTTGTGAATTTTGCTTTCGGCGTTTTATTTACATTACCGGTTGCCTTAATAGTGCCAATGAATTATTCAGTTCCCCTTACGGGATGGGTTGCTGTAATTTATACCGGAATATTTGAAATGGGAATCACCTTTATTATTTGGCTTTCGGCCATGCGTTTAACCGAGCGAACCGATAAGATTAGCAACTATGTATTTTTGTCGCCCTTTATGTCTTTATTCTTTATTTACTTGATGCTGCATGAGCGCATTTATCTAACAACCTTTCTGGGATTGGCACTAATTATTGGGTCGATTTTTCTGAACCGGTATTTTAGTAAACGGCTTAAGGATTGAATCCCACATTGTTGGTTTTACCCACAGGCCACAGTTTTACGGAGGCCTGGTTTTTTTTGCAGTCTATAGCTTATTATTATTATTATTATCGGTTTTCGTATTTGTAGCTCCTAAGCCTCCTATGAGCTTGTTCTTTTAAAAGCAGTAGCGTGGCAAACGCATCTAATTATTCTAGCTACCTCAAAATTTCCTCTCCGCCTCCCGAAGCAAGTTTGGAACAGGTTATCGGCACTTCTCTCAGGCGAGAACTAGTAAAAAAAACTTTGCTGGAAATAACAGTGTTCACCAGTTTACTTACGCGTTTACTGAATAAAAGGGCTCCTTTGGGGGAGCTGTCCGTAGGACTGAGGGGGAATATTATAATTGTTTAGATACGTTTACCCTGTGTTTTGATGTGTTTGGGGGTGTTTTAAAATTAACCTCTAAATTCTGTATGTCAGCTTTAGAGGTTAATGATTTACTCTGTTTTCTTTTTTACTCTATTTTCTTTTTTAAGTTCTTTGTCTATTAGCCATTCAATTTGCCCATTAATGCTCCTGAATTCATCGGCGGCCCATTTTTCAAGTGCCGTGTATTTTTCAGGGTCAATTCTTAGAACAAACTGTTTCTTTTTACTCATTTGTTTTGTTGTTTATTGGTCTCATTAGTAGTTAAAACTATGTACTTTAGTGTATCTCGCTTTAGCTTCTAAAAATTTTACGTGATATTAGAGCTTAGACTTTAGATATTACCTAAGTTGAGCGATTCGAACAAAGTGAAGAGGCGCTTTACTTAGGTATAACCCTCCCGACCTCCGGTACGGGACAGGCTGACCTAGGAATTGTTGGTTTTCA
>JAQICC010000403.1 GCA_027858735.1 Salinivirgaceae bacterium | reverse complement strand
GTTCTCTATTATTTACTTAAATAAAAGAATGAAAAGCAGACTGTTAAAGCAGATTGAAAATTCAATCTAGATACACTGTTCTCGTTAGGCCGTTATTAGCTTTTAATAAATTAAAAATTTGCTTATAATAAATTTTACTCTTTGCATTCTGGTGGCTTTTGTACATCTTCCTCATTTTACATGTACTAAATAATAAATTACAGCCAAGTAATATCAATTTGAATTGACTCTTAAGGTTTTATTTCGTAAATTACTTTTTTACTAAAATTTATTCTTATGGCAAATAAAATCTATTTATCTCTTATTTTGATTGTATTTTGTATACAAGGGTTTAGTCAGGCACCTGAAAAGTTTAACTATCAGGCTGTAATTCGTGATGATTCTGGTGAATTGTTAACAAGTCAGAATATTGGTTTCAGGATTAGTATTTTGGAAGGTATTTCTGCAGTTACTCCTGTATTTACTGAAGAACACTCAGAAACTACAAATGCTTATGGTTTAGTTAATTTAGAAATTGGCAAAGTTTCCGGGGATCTTAGTTCTGTTGATTGGGAATCAGGAGATAAATTTTTAAAAATTGAAGTTGATAAAACAGGTGGAACTACCTATAATAATTTAGGTGCTGTACAGCTTTTATCGGTTCCATATGCTTTATATGCAAATTCAGCGAATAATCTGGGAGACGAAAACATATATACCCCTATTACTGACACATTGTTTGTAGTAAAAGATCATGATGGCAATGTTGTATTTGCAGTATTCCCCGACGGAGCAGTAGTATATGTTAATGAAACCGCAAAAGGTAAAGTAGGTGGTTTTGCTGTTAGCGGTCGAACTTCAGTAAAAGGTGTTGAAGAAGAATATCTGAGAATTACACCCGATAGCACCCGAATTTATGTAAACGAAATTGATCCTGTTAAGGGTAAGGTTGGTGGTTTTGCAGTAAGCGGGAGAACTTCAGTAAAGGGAATTGTAAATGATTATCTTTTTGTAACAGGAGATAGTACAAGGGTTTATGTTAACGATACAACAATTACCAAAGGTAAAGTTGGTGGATTTGCGGTAAGTGGAAGAACCTCTGTAAAAGGTGTTTACAATGATTATATGCAAGTAACAAGAGATAGTACAAGAATATATATTACTGAAAGTGAAGTAAAAGGTAAAGTTGGGGGGTTCGCAGTAAGTGGAAGAACGTCTGTAAAAGGAGTTAGTCGCAAATTTATGGATATGACCAAAGATAATTACTTTCTTGGACATGAAAGTGGACAAAAAAATACAGATGGTTTATACAACTCATTTTTAGGATATGAAAGTGGATTAAACAATTCTTCAGGAAGCTATAATTCGTTTATTGGTTATAGAACGGGTTATAATAATACCGCGGGAGATAATAATACATTTTTAGGAGATTCGAGTGGGGCTGGGAATACTGTGGGTTCAGGAAATCTTTTTGTAGGTAAAAATACAGGGGTTTCAAATATTGATGGAAATTACAACTCTTTTTTGGGTTATCAAAGCGGGTATCATAACACTGATGGTATAAACAATTCTTTTTTAGGCAGTTTTGCAGGATATAGCAATACAAGTGGAAGTTATAATACTTTTGTAGGAGATTCAGTTGGTTATAGTAATACATTCGGAAATGAAAATTCGTTTTATGGCGATAAAGCTGGATTCAGTAATTCGAATGGTTCAAATAATGTTTTTATTGGTCACCTCGCCGGATATCTGAATGCTGATGGAGAGTCATGTATTTTTATTGGTAATCGAAGTGGATATTCTAATATATTAGGATATGATAATGTGTTTTTAGGTAACCAGTCAGGTTTTTCAAATACTTATGGCGATGACAATGTATTTTTGGGTAACCAGGCAGGATATTCAAATACGGAAGGAGACTATAATGTGTTTTTAGGGTATACTGCTGGTTATTCAAATCTTGAAGCTTTGCATAATATTTTTATTGGAACCTGGGCAGGTTATTCGAATATTAATGCATCTCATAACATCTTTTTAGGAAGTAACGCCGGGTATGACAACACATCAGGAGTATATAACATTTTTATGGGTAGTTATACCGGAGAAAATAACTCAAACGGAAATAATAATATTTTTATAGGGCACGAAACAGGTAATAAAAATTCGACTGGAGATGGTAATATTTTTCTAGGATATAATGCCGGATATAATAATTTTGATGGAGGGTCAAATGTTTTTATCGGAAGACAGGCAGGCTACGATAACACAAGTGGTATAGCACATGTTTTTATAGGTAGTAGTGCAGGTGCAAATT
Source organism: Salinivirgaceae bacterium (assembly GCA_027858735.1). Lineage (GTDB taxonomy): Bacteria > Bacteroidota > Bacteroidia > Bacteroidales > SZUA-534 > GH45. Next base: position 638 of record JAQICC010000403.1, on the reverse strand, counting down.
GTATTGCAGATTACGGGAATGTTTTTATGGGTACGTCGGCTGGTTATTCTACTATCACTGGTGGATATAATACTATTATAGGATATTTAACCGGTTATATGAATAAATATGGTACTTCTAACGTATATATTGGTTATCGGTCAGCATGGTCAAATGTATCAGGAAACTATAATGTTTTTGTTGGTGATAGTACTGGATACTTATGTTTAGGTGATAATAATGTTTTTATCGGGCATAAAGCGGGTTATTATGAAACTGATTCCAATAAACTGTATATTGATAATTCATCAACAAATGCTCCTTTAATTTATGGTAATTTCCAATATGACTCACTCATTATTAATGGAGATTTTCATGTTAATGGAAATATTACTGCTGCAGGTACAATAGTTCCAGATTATGTATTTGAAGATAACTATGAGCTTGAAACAATAGAAGCACATGCTGATTTTATGTGGAGAGAAAAACATTTACCAGCTGTTAGCAGTGCAAAGGAAATCGAAAAAACCGGTATTATAAATCTAAACGAAAGAAGAGAGCAATTGCTTGAAGAACTCGAAAAAGCACATATTTATATTGAACAACTAAATAATGAAATAAAATCTGTTAAGGATAAAAATCAAGATTTAATTCAGAAA
>JAQICC010000396.1 GCA_027858735.1 Salinivirgaceae bacterium | reverse complement strand
GATTTGTGTTTATTTGATTAACCGTTGAAAATTTAATTTCGTCTCCCCAAAGTTAACAATGATGGCAAGCTTCTCATGAGAAACAGCCAGGTAATTAAGAGCTTGTGCCTGATAATTTTTATGTATAGTTGCGGCAGCCTTAACTTCTAGTATAATACGATCAAATACAATAAAATCAGCATAAAACTTATGAGGTAATAGAGTGTCTTTATATTGCACCCCATATTCTTTTTCCCGAGCATAAGGTATTCCTAAATTACCAAACTCAAATTCCAAAGCATCTTTGTATACTATTTCTAAAAACCCAGGCTTAAATTCAATTAGTAAATGCAACTTTTGGGTGTAAATATCGATGACATATTTACATTTCTTTAATAAAAGAACTCCACAGTTTGATTGATAATAAAAAAATAAACACAAATTGTTTGCTTTGCAAACATCATCTATTCGTGAATTCCCCGAATCAAGTTCGGGGCAGGCTGTGGTTATATATTGACGTCGGATATAAATTCCTAGCACCTCAAAATAATATTTAGGTATATATGGGTAATGTTAGTTGCAATTGTTTTTTTGATATGCTAAGCCAGTTTTATGTAGTAATTTTTAATTTTTAATTGTATTTTTAAATTCCTTATTTGAAAATATATGGTAAAAAATAATTGACAGCTAACCTAAATTAAAGAATTATGCTTTCTGATAATGACTTAGAATTTATTAAACAACATGGTATTTCACAAAAGCAAATAGAAGATCAGTTAAGTCGTTTTAAAAAAGGCTACCCAAATTTAAATATTATTAAGCCTGCTGGAAATAGGGATGGTATTAAGAAGCTAAGTGACAAGCAACTCGATCAATTTGTTCGTATATACAATAAGGCTCCGCGAAGATTAAAACGTTTAAAGTTTGTTCCGGCTTCGGGTGCAGCCAGTAGAATGTTTAAAAGCTTATACAAAATTGTACAGAACAATAAAGGTACCGAAGAAGAATATCTTGAGCTGATGGCTGATAAAGGTTTCGATTCAGTTTATTATATGTTGCAGAATTTAAAATGTTTTGCTTTTTACAACGATTTAGTTGAAGTAATAGAGAAAAATGGTTCAAGTATAAATGAAATTTCAAAAAATAAAAACTTTTCATTTTTACTGGATAATCTTTTAGAAGAACAAGGGCTGAATTATGGAAATTTACCAAAGGGATTATTAAAGTTTCATCGCACTTTTGAGAATGAAAGAACCCCGGTGCATGAGCATTTAATTGAAGGTGTGTATTATGCTGCCAGTGGTAGAAATGTAAACTTACATTTTACCGTGTCGGAAGAGCATATGTCAATGTTTAAAGAACATTTAGAGAAATTAGTACCAAAATTACAAAAAGAATTTAAAATTAAATATCATATCTCATTTAGTATTCAAAATCCTTCGACCGATACTGTAGCAATAGATTCTGAAAATAACCTGGTACGAAATGCTGATGGTGAAATTCAATTTCGACCTGGAGGTCATGGTGCTTTAATTCATAATTTAAATGCTATTGATGCCGACTTGATTTTTATAAAGAATATTGATAATGTGGTTCAGGATAGAATGAAAGAAGATACTTATTTGTATAAAAGTGCTTTGGCAGGAATATTAATAAGTTTAAAAACAAAGGCCGCCGAGTATTATAAAAAACTTGGAAAAAAGGTGAACGATGAGTTAATTATTGAAATTGGAGAATTTCTTCGCAAAAAACTATTTGTAATTCCTCCAATGGGTTATTGTGAATGGGAATCATCAAAAAAGATTGAATTCTTAAAGAGTAAATTGAATAGGCCAATTAGGGTATGTGGAATGGTGGCAAATGAAGGGGAACCCGGTGGTGGTCCATTTTGGGTTGAAGCTGCCGATGGCTCAAAAAGTCTTCAAATAATTGAAACGATTCAATTTGCTGAAAACCAGAAGGGAATATTAGGCAAGTCAACGTATTTTAATCCGGTTGATATTGTTTGTTCTACAAAGGGATTTGATGGTAAAAAATTCAATTTGCTTAAATTTGTTGATCAGGAGACAGGGTTGATTAGTAAAAAAAGTATGAATGGCAAAGAAATTTTAGCTCTTGAATTACCGGGCTTGTGGAACGGAGCTATGGCAAATTGGAATAGCATTTTTGTAGAAGTACCAGTTAGCACATTTAATCCTGTAAAAACCATAAACGATTTACTTCGAACTGAACATATGTTTGAAAACGATTTGTTGAAAGAAAACAAAAATCATCAAAATATAATAGTTTGAAAGGGCAAATTGCTGGATATCTGAACACCTTAAATCCGCAAGCGGATTCTTTGAGGCCACGAATTAACACGAATTTCGTTTTCATCCAATTGGGTGAAAATATATTTCATGTAAGACTGTGCCCATCTATGGTTTCATTTTTTTGCTGCGGATATTAGGAGGACAGAAAGTAATTGTGAATTTCTTTTGGATAATTGAGTAGAAATACCTCCTGTATTTTCTATAATTAATTCTATCTTCGCGGACGAATTTAATAGGTGTATGCAAGAGCGATCAGAAGAATATTTTGAAGATAAGGAAATGGCTTCAAACGTAAAGCGTTACGAGGCCATGATGAAGAGTGGTGTGTTTACTTATTTTGATGTTGAAGATATTGAAAATGTGATAAACTTTTACATCGATAATAATCAGCTTTTAAATGCCCAAAAAGCTTGTGCTTCAGGACTTTCAATTCATCCAACTTCTCAAGAACTCAAGCTGAAAAATGCTCAATTATATGTGGGTAGGGGTATGGCTACTGAAGGTCTGCAATGGCTTAATATGGTGAAAGAGCTAAGCGCAGCGAATTACGAGTTTTGCTTAACCAAAGGTATGGCTATGGTTTTATTGGGTAAAACCAGTAAAGCCGATAAGCAGTTTGATAAGGCGCTGAATATGGTACCTTTTCCGGAAAAAGAAGATGTATTATTCAATATTGGCGATGCGCTAGAGAATAGCGGAAATTATAATTTAGCAATTCACTATTATAAAAAAGGGGTATATGAAAATCCTAAAAACGAAGAGTATTATTTCAAGCTAGGGTTTTGTGCCGATAGAGCCGGTTTATACAAAGAGAGCATTGATTATTACCAAAAATATCTTGATTTCAATCCTTTTGCCGAAAATGTATGGTATAATATTGGTATAATTTATAATAAAATTGAGGATTATATGAATGCTATTGAAGCCTACGATTATGCCATAGCTCTAAATAGCGAATATCAAGATGCAACCTTTAATAAGGCTAATGCCTTAGCAAATGCAGAAAAACATGATGAGGCAATTAAAGTGTATCAAGAGTATTTAATGAACAATCCGCAAAGCCTAACAGCAAAATATTATATGGGTGAATGCTTTATTCAGCAAAAAGCCTACGAAAAAGCACTTGACTGTTTTAACTTCATTATAAAAGAAGATGACCAATTTGCTGAAGCATATTATGGTAAAGCAATGGTTTACGATGAGTTAAATGAATTTTTAGATGCTATAACCTGCTATAATAAGGCATTTGAAACAGATGATGAAAATACGGATGCTTTGTTTTCATTAGGAAATTTATATGTTAAGATGGAGCAGTATGAAGATGCTGTTGAGGCTTTGAGTAAAGCGGTATCAATAAATAAATTTGATATTGAAGCATGGTTGCTAAATGCCGAAGTACTTGATAAGTTGGGAAGAATTGAAGAATCAATTAGGTCTTTGATGGAATCTTTGGAATATTTGCCTGAAAATGAGGATGTTTTATTTGCACTTTCTGCCTATTATTACCGATCGGGTAATGTAGAAGAAGCGCTAATTTGGTTTGAAAAGGCCTATATCTTAGATAAGGATAAAGTCGATTTGTTTTTTAGAATTTGCGAAGATGCAAAAGAAAATAAGGAAATAAATTTAGTAATGAACAAGATTTTAAAATCTTGAATTGAAAAATAACAACACTATGAATAATAACAAATTTCACCTTCATTGTACTCAATGTGGCTATGATGTTGCTGATTTTAAGGAATGGTTTGAGTACATGCAGAAATGCCCAAAATGTGGTTGCGCTGTTGTTGATGTGCAATACTCAAAAGATTACTCGGCTTTAAAAGACATGATATTCTCGAATGGTAGCGAACCAAAGAACTTGTGGCATTACTTTGATTTTTTACCCCTAAATAATCGCGAAAATATAATCTCAAGAGGTGAGGGAGTAATTCCGCTAGAACAGTGGGGTTTTTTGGAAAAATATGCAAAAGAAAAATTTGGCTTAAGTATAAAAGTACATGCATACCGTAACGATTTAAATCCAGGAACCGGTACATTTAAAGATGTTGCTGCATCAGTTGCTTCAAGTGTACTAAAAGAAAATGGTGTTAAAGAGTTTTGTATTGCCAGTACAGGAAATATTGCAAACGCGTATTCTCATTATTTAGCCGATGCGGGCATTAGCATAGCAGTATTTGTGCCAAATGATGTACTAAAAGCAAACGAGGCTGAGGTTAATAGCTATGGTCAGAAACTATTTAAGGTTAAAGGTGATTATGCAGCAGCTAAGCACGTTGCAGCCGAATATTCTAAAAAGTATAGCATTTTAATGTCGGGCGGAAATGTCGACCCAATGCGCGTTGAAGCAAAAAAAACCATGGTTTTTGAGTGGCTTCGTCAAATTGGTGAAGTGCCGAATGTTTATGTTCAGGCCTTAAGCGGAGGTACAGGACCTATTGCAATTGAAAAAGCCTACAAAGATTTAAAAGGCCTTGATTTGGTTGATGAAATGCCGCGTTTTATTATGGTTCAGCCAAGTGGTTGCGCACCAATGACTCATGGTTGGGAAAAAGCTAAAGAAGATAAATTTCCAGAAGGTTGGTTGTTTGATTATCCTATTTATGAAAATCCGATTACCAAAGTTCCAACCCTAGCTACCGGAAAACCAGGCACTTATCCAATTATTGCCGATTTAGTGAAACGAAGTAAGGGTGAAATAATTGAATTTAACGAGGAGTATCTTGTGGATATTGCTCGTGCAGTGGCGTTTGAAAATACTGTAAGAATGGGGCCTGCTGCAGCTGTTGCTGTGGGTGGATTCTTTAAATCACTTAACGAAGGTATTATTAAAGAAGGCGATAACGTACTTGTAAACGTTGGAGAAGGTGTACGAAGAGCTCCCGATTTTGTAGAAGAAATGATGTACACTACAGAAAGTGTGGATTCTATTGAAGAATGCGAGCGCTTTGATAGGTCTAAGTATCGTGAAGGTCTATGGAACAGAATTGATAAAATGTTTAGCTAGTATTGCATTAAAATATTGACAAATTGGGAGCTATTAATAATGGCTCCTTTTTTATGTTAAAACACACAATTATGAAAGAGATAATATCACTAATATTCAAGGGTATGTTAATGGGGGCTGCAAATGTTATTCCTGGAGTTTCAGGAGGTACGATGGCCTTAATAACCGGAATTTTTGAGCGACTTATAAATGCCATTAAATCATTTGATGGAACAGCTATTAAGCTTCTTTTATCGGGTAAAATTAAAGATTTAATCAAGTATGTCGATTTTTGGTTTTTAGTATACGTATTTTTAGGAGTAGGTGTAGCAATTATTTCTTTAGCCCGTTTGTTTGAATTTCTTTTTGAGCATTATCCTGTTTATATCTGGTCTTTCTTTTTTGGCTTGGTAATGGCTTCGGTATATTTTGTAGGCAAAACCATAAAGAAATGGAATTTATCGGTTATAATAAGCTTTGTAATTGGTACAGCTGTTGCTATAGCAATATCTGTACTTAATCCGGCATCAGAAAATAATGGTTTTTTATATTTAATTTTTTGTGGTGTAGTTGCAGTGTGTAGCATGATTCTACCAGGTTTATCGGGCTCGTTTGTGTTAATACTACTAGGAAATTATCAATTGGTTATGATATCGGCTGTAAATAATATGGATATGGGTATTTTATTACCTGTTGTAATCGGTGCAGGAGTGGGGTTAATTGCTTTTTCTCATGGATTATCGTGGTTACTAAAAAAATATCATAATCAAACTTTATCAACCTTAACCGGTTTTATTTTAGGCTCGCTTGGAATTTTGTGGCCCTGGAAAAATATTATAGAACAAAGCTTTGGCGATAAAGTTAAAACCGTAGGATACGATTGGTTTTTACCTGAATTTAATGGTGCGTTTTTTATAGCTCTACTGTTAATGATAGTTGGAATTGGAGCTATTTGGCTCACCGAATATTTTGGCTCAGGCAACGAAGAAGTTAAAGAATAGCATTTAATAATAAGTATATGAAGACATTTGGATTAATCGGATATCGATTAGATTACTCTTTTTCAAAGGGGTATTTTACTGAGAAGTTTAAGAACTTGAATCTTAATGATCACGAGTATGTGAATTTTGAACTAGATACCATTAAGGATTTTCCAGGAATTTTTGAATCGGGAAAAGAAATTGGTGGATTAAATTGTACCATTCCTTATAAACAAGAGCTTATGCAATTTCTCGATGAAATTGATGAAGGAGCCGCTGCAGTTGGCGCTGTAAATACAATTAAAGTAATCCGACAGGAGAATAAAACAATTCTTAAAGGCTATAATACCGATGTAATTGGGTTTAGAAAAGCTCTGGAACCTCTGCTAACTGCGGAACATAAAAAAGCTTTGATCTTAGGAACAGGCGGAGCCTCAAAGGCAATAAAATTTGTTCTTGAAAAATTGGGTATTTCTTATATTTCGGCCTCTATTGAAGATGAGTTGAATGAGAATGAAATAAGGTATGAAGATATTACCGGTGATGTAATTAAAGAATATACAGTATTAATTAATGCCACACCCCTAGGAACCCATCCTAAGGTTAACGATTGCCCTAGTTTACCCTACTGTTCTCTAACTGAAAATCATATTTTATTCGATTTGGTTTATAATCCTGAGGTTACCAAGTTTATGAAAAAGGGTTTGAAAAAAGGGGCTAAGGTAAAAAATGGTCTTGAAATGTTGCACGGACAAGCTGAAGGTGCTTGGGACATTTGGAACAGCTAATTAGTTTTTTGAAATGGGGAAGTGAACCGAAAAAGTGGTTCCTTTTCCTATTTCACTTTGCACATCAATTGACCCCTTATTAAGCTCAACAAACTCTTTACATAACAATAATCCTACGCCGGTTCCTTTGTTCTTGTGAACCCCTATTTTTTCACGATCCATATCTTGCTTAAATAGCTTGGGAATATCTTCCTTTTTTATTCCTATTCCTGAATCTTTAATATGTATTGTTACATATTTATCATTAACCTCCGATAATATATTAATGGATGATTTTGGATTTGAGAACTTAATGGCATTTGAGGTTATGTTTCTAATAATTGTTTGAACAGTATTTGAGTCGGCAAAAATGCTATGTTCAGAATTGCAGTTGTTTTTTAAACGTATACTTTGTTCCCCAGCAGCAGCTTCAAGTAAATTAAAAGTTGACTGAACTAGATTAAAAATATTTATGTTAGTATGCTTTAAAACGACTTGCTCTGTTTGAGAATTAGCCCACGTTAATAAGTTTTCAAGTAGCGCATGGAGGTTTGTGGCCGATTTAAAAATTATACTTGCATATTGTTTAACCTTTTCAGGTTTCTCCCAATTCATAAGCAAAAGTTCGCCGAAACCAGAAATTGCTCCAAGCGGATTTTTTATATCATGTGCAATTACTGATATTAATCGATCGCGAGTATTGATGGTGTTTCTTAGCTGAATGTTGCTCTTATTTATATGTTCATTTTTTTCGTTTAGTGAGCGGTTCAACTTGCGTTGTTTAGAGGCGTTAAAAAGTCCCATTATTATGAGGAGTACTAAAAATATCGAAAATATAGCAAATGATAAGGTTTTGATTTCCTGTTGCTTTACCTGATTCTCTTTTTCCAGTTTGCTTATTTCAGTTTGTTTGGCTTTTTGCTTATAATAGTATTTTTCTTTTATCTCATTCAAACTTTGGCTAAATGCCGATTTATTAATTGAGTCATTAATTTTATAAGCTTCAAGAAGTTGGAAGAAAGCGTCTTTGTAGTTGCTTTGCTGCGAGTATAGGTTTGATTTTAATTTATATACATCTTCTTCTAGTCTACTGTCATCAAAGGAATCTGAAAAGTTTTTGAGTTGGTTAATGTAGTAGGTTGCTGAATCAATATTTTGCGATTTACTGTGCAGTAATGCCAGACCAATAAGGATTCTTTGTTTGTCTTTATGCCGCAATATATTGAAGGATTGAAGGGGTTTATTTAAATAAAAAAATGCAGAGTCTAAATTATCCAATTCTTCAAAGGTTTTTGATAATCCTAAGTATAAACTAGCAAGCTCTTCATACATTTCAATTTTATAACCAAGCGAAATTGAGTTTTTATAAAATACAATAGCTTTTTCAGGTTGTTTGTCGTAAGCATTGGCTAAGTTTTTAAAACTCATATAAAGCATTAAACTGTCTTTGTTAATTTCAGCATAAATTTTAACAAAATTAAAATAGGTTTTGGCCTCATCTTTTCTGTTTAAATTAAATAAGCAATTACCAATTGAATTGCGTGCATATACGAAGTTTTCTACATCTTTAGTTCTTTCAAAAAGGTTTGAACTTTGCCAAAACTCATCAAGAGCTTCGCTAAATAAAGTATTCTTGCTTAAGTAGGTGCCTATAATAAAATGTATTTTTGCTAAAGCTTTTTCGTCCCCAATAGCTTCGAAATAACCGTGAGTTTTGTTGGCAATAGAATAGGCTTTTTCATACCTGTGTTGTTTGGTCAGAATCTGGCTTTTAACAAGTTTAGCGTAAAAAAGTACTTTTTGGTTTGGGCTTGTTTCAAGTTGACTTAGACAGCTATCTAAGTATTTTTGTGAAGCAATCAAATCCTTTTTGATTAGCTCCTCGGCAGTTTTTACATAGTAGAATTCTTTATTATCAGTTTTAGTATATGCCTCAGATTTGGCTTTTGCTATAAAAGCAAGTACAAAAACTAATATGTAAAGAAATTTACTTTGCATGCGTATTATATATTTTAGTATTACTACGAATTTAGTGGAAAAACTTATAAATAGTCTCAGCAAGAAAACTCCAATAATTTCGTTACTCTTGCATTTCAACCAGTCATTTACGAAAGTAAACTCCTGATTTTCAATGCTGCGAAAGCCTCATTCTTGGAGCTTTCTT
>JAQICC010000384.1 GCA_027858735.1 Salinivirgaceae bacterium | reverse complement strand
TTCCGAACTTGCTTCGGAAGTTTAGGCCGATACATAATCAAAGTGGCTTTTGAAGCGAAGCGAAAAAGGCGCATTATGATTAGTAATCGGTATAATTATTCATATAAAATCTAATAACGCTATGAATGGAATGAATAATGATTGGGGAATGGGATTTGGATTGGGCTGGATAATAGGAATAATTGTACTTGTTGTTCTTATTTTGCTAATATATAATGCCTTAAATAAAAAACGAAATCCACAGCAGTGGCATAAAAAATCGCTAAGGGATATTTTAAAGAGACGATATGCACGTGGTGAAATTGACAAAGACCCAAATTGAGCGATTAGCTATCGCAAATCTGCTCCATCGACAGAGGTCTTGTAAGTTTTCACACTTTTCGTTTCCCCGAAATAATCGGGGCAGGCTACTCAAAATGTGAAAACTAACAATTCCTAGGTCAGCCTGTCCCGTACCGGAGGTCGGGAGGGTTATACCTAAGTAAAGCGCCTCTTCACTTTATTCGAATCGCTCAACTTAGGAAAGAAATATTTGAAGAAAAAAAGGAAGACATTTTAAAATCTGATTAATTAATTCAGACAGAAACTAATTCTATGGGAAACAGTCAAAAGAATCAATTCGTTTGCCCCATGAACTGCGAGGCTGAAAAAATGTATGATAAACCCGGAAACTGTCCGGTTTGCCATATGCATCTGGTAGCTAATGATGAGCAAAATAAGCATCAGAACCATAATCATTCCGATGTTCATTCAACACATAAAGAGGAAGCTCAAGATCCTAAACAGGATAAATATTATTGCACCATGCTTTGCGAGAGCGACAGAACTTATGCTGAACCCGGCGATTGCCCTGTTTGTGGAATGCATTTGAAAAAGCTTAATGCTAAGCAAAAAGACAACAAAATATATACCTGCTCCATGCACCCCGAGGTAAAACAGGATAAACCGGGAAGTTGTCCGAAGTGTGGAATGGCGCTGATACCCGAAAAACCGCAGGAAACCAGTGAAGATGAAAAAACATACCGAAAGATGCTAATGAAATTCTGGATTGCAGTGGTATTTAGTATTCCAGTATTTTTTATTGCCATGTCTGAACTTATTCCTTTCCTGCACCTTGAGGCCGTTGCTTCTAAGAAGGTCTGGAATTGGATACAATTCGCTTTAGCTACCCCTGTGGTTTTTTACTCAGGTGGGGTATTCTTTAAACGTGGGTGGAGTTCTGTTAGAAGATGGTCGCCAAATATGTGGACTCTAATTTCCATAGGTGTTGGGGCTGCCTATTTATTCAGCGTATTTGCACTTTTATTTCCAGCAGTTTTTCCGGCGCAGTTTAAAGACATAAATGGAAATGTTCATTTGTATTTTGAAGCCGCTGCGGTAATACTAGCTCTTGTACTTTTAGGACAAGTGTTGGAACTAAAAGCCCATGGCAAAACAAATTCGGCCATGAAAGCCTTGCTGAATCTTGTTCCGCCAGTAGCAAGATTAATCCGCGACGGAAAGGAAGAAGAAATACCTTTGGAACAGGTTAAAGTTGGGGATGTACTTCGGGTAAAACCGGGCGAAAAAATACCGGTGGATGGTGTTATTACAGAGGGTAATGCCACAATTGACGAAAGCATGATTACAGGAGAGCCCATGCCTGTTGATAAATCGGAAACAGACAAAGTAACCGGAGGAACAATAAATGGTAAAACTGTTTTTGAAATAAGCGCTGAAAAGGTAGGCGACGATACCTTACTGGCCAGAATTATTGAAATGGTAAATCAGGCAAGCCGATCAAGGGCACCTATACAAAAGCTGGCAGACCTTGTGGCTAAATATTTTGTTCAAATTATAATAGCCATTTCATTAATTACTTTTGGCGTATGGGCAATTTGGGGGCCACAACCCGCCTTGGTTTATGCCTTTGTGAATGCAGTATCTGTGCTAATTATTGCATGTCCATGTGCACTGGGTTTGGCTACACCTATGTCAATAATGGTAGGTACGGGTCGCGGTGCACAGTCGGGTATTTTGGTTAAGAATGCCCGCGCTATTGAGGAAATGAATAAAGTCGACATTCTGATAATTGACAAAACAGGGACTATTACCGAGGGAAAACCAAGTCTTAAGGAATATAAAACCTTGGGGAATTTAAGCGACGAGGAAATACTTAAACTGGCCGCTTCTATTGATTCGAATAGTGAACATCCGCTTGCCGAGGCGATTGTGAAAGGGGCAAAAACGAAAAATATTGAATTAGAAAAATTAGATGATTTTGAATCCGTTACTGGTAAAGGAGTGCAAGCCATCTATAAAGGAAAAAAAATTGGCCTTGGAAACCAACGCTTACTGGAAGATTTTAAGGCATTGCTCGATGAAGATAAAACCAAACTGGTAAAAGGATGGCAACTAAGCGGACAAACCGTAATGTTTTTAATGCTTGAAAACAAGGTTGAAGGCATTGTAAGTGTTGCGGATAAAATTAAAGATACATCGGCCAAAGCCATTCAAGCCATTCAAAAAATGGGTGTGAAGGTACACATGCTAACCGGCGACAATGAATATACGGCAAAAGCTGTTTCTGCAGTATTAAATCTCGATGGATTTAAAGCCGATTGTTTGCCAGATGATAAATACAACGAAATAAAAGAGTTGCAAAATCAAGGGCATGTTGTTGCCATGGCTGGCGACGGCATTAACGATGCTCCGGCTTTGGCTCAGGCCAACATTGGAATTGCTATGGGCACAGGTACTGATATTGCGATGCAAAGTGCCGAAATAACCCTTGTAAAGGGCGATTTAAATGGCATTGCCCGTGCAAAGGAACTTAGCAATGAGGTGATGAAAAACATCAAACAAAACTTAATTTTTGCTTTTGTTTACAATGTGCTTGGGGTACCCATAGCAGCAGGATTGCTATATCCTGTATTTGGGATTTTACTCAGCCCTATGATTGCTGCTACCGCTATGAGTTTTAGTTCGGTATCGGTTATTGCCAATGCATTACGCCTAAGAAGGAAATAATTGGCTTTTTACCTAATATACGCAAGTCGCAGTGTGACTTTTTTGATAAAGAGATAGATAGTTGGAATTCTGCACGCATTAATTGATGAAGTCGCGCCGCGACTAAAGCTTTGATCTACAACATAAATAAATACGCCTAGGGATTTAAATTTTTTAACTGATTAAATTTTAACAATGATTACGGATATTGACTCAGGCATGTATAAAATATTCAATCAAACAATTAAATAATATTCAAATGAAACCCTCACGAGCATGTTGCACACAAAAGGCGAAGAGTAGTCTGAGGGTTTCATGGTATTTGAAAACGAAAATTTTCAATTTGAAAAAAACAACTATTTGAAATATAAAACTTTAAACTCAATTTACACTAATGAATAACATCAAACAAAATACCAAAAGTGCTCAAGATTTGCAAGATAAGATATCGGAATTGAATTCAAAGATATTAGATATCACCATGACCATCAAGGATGAATTTCCTGAGCTTTCTAAATATTTGGAAGAAATTCCGGAAACACTTCCCAATCATTTAAATCCGGAAATAACACTGCTTAATTTAAAAACATATTATGAAACTTTAGACACTTTGTTAAAGAACTATATATTGGCGCATGCTAATGACTCAGTGGAAAAAATAAGGCCTTTAATCATATACCAAACTGTAAATAGCTTACTACCTAAGAATATAGTTTTGGTTCAAAAATAAATTTCACTAAAAAAAGACATTATGAGAGAAAAACCTAAAATTATGCGTTGATAGCAACAATATTTATTGTTTCAACCATCACTTTTCAGGCTATTGCTCAGGAAAAAGTAAACAACGACTGGGTTGCTCCTAAAGATAAAGACCAGATAGAAAATCCACTAAAAGGCAATGAGGAGGCTATTAAAGTAGGGAAGAAATTATTTCAACAACAATGTGTGGTTTGCCACGGAGACTCCGGTAAAGAAGATGGTGTTGCAAGTGTGTCTCTAAATCCCAAACCAGCCAGTTTCACCTCAGAAAAAGTACATAGTGAAACCGACAGAGCCATTTTATGGAAAATAACAACGGGCAGGTCACCCATGCCCTCTTACAAGGATATGCTTACTGAAGAACAACGCTGGCGGTTGGTAAACTATATCCGCACATTTTCAAAATAGAACCCTTTAAAAATCAGGTCTAAAAAAGCATTTTATCTTTCGCAATGAATAATCTGGTTTAAGTACCTGTATAAAAAATGTATTAAAGACTGAAGGTTTGCAGTAAATCACATACTTTTTAACAAAAACCTAAAATTTAAAATATGAAAAGAACAGCAACAGCCCATTGGCAAGGAAACCTTAAAGAGGGCAAAGGAACATTAAGTACACAAAGTAGCATATTAGATAAAACCAATTACAGCTTCAAAACACGTTTTGAGGAAGGTGAAAAGGGAACTAATCCTGAAGAGTTATTGGCAACTGCACATGCAGGTTCTTTTACAATGTCTGTAGCATCTATTATAGAAAAAAAAGGTTTAACACTTGATAAATTGGAAACAAAGGCAACCATAACACTGGAAGGCTTCATTACTGCTATACATTTATCAATAAAGGGTTCTGTGAAAGATATGGATGCTGATGCTTTCGCTGTAGTTGTTAAGGAAGCTGAACAAAACTGTATAGTCTCCAAAGCATTAAGTGTGGCAATTACATCTGATAACAAGTTACATTCATCTGTATAAAATACACGAAAAAACACAACTTGGTATTATGCCGATACGCTTGAATTGAAATTTCGCAAAAATTTCATGAATGAAAGCAAATCGGTATGAATCTCATTTGGAACCTTAAGAATTTGAAAATATGGGTTCTCTGATTTTATAGTGCTTTACGATAGCCTTCTAGCTAAAAAAACCACGCAGACACAGTTACAGTGATTACAACAGTTTTAATTTTTAAAATAAAATAATATGGGAAAACAAGGAATTAAAATCTCATCCGTTGATGTAGGTGAACTTTTGAAAATGTTAAATGCAGCTTTAAGTGAAGAATGGCTTGCATATTATCAGTATTGGATTGGAGCAAGACTTATGGAAGGTCCAATGCGAAGTGAAGTCGAACCCGAACTTTTATTACATGCAGACCAAGAATTAGCACATGCTCTTTTAGTTGTTAACAGAATTATTCAATTAGGTGGTACACCAGTAATAAATCCTATTGAATGGACAAAATTAGCTCGTTGTTCATATGAAGAACCATCTGACCCCTATATTGAAGTAATTTTAGAACAAAACTTAAAAGGTGAAAGATGTGCAATCCAAAGGTATCAGGAAATTGCAGATTTTACAAATGGCAAAGACCATGCTACATATCAAATGGCTGTTCAAATCCTAAATGAAGAGCTTGAACACGAAACTGATATTGAAGATTGGATAAAAGACATTACACGAATGAAAGAAGAATGGAAAAAAATTAGAATGTAATAACCTGAGTTCGATATAAAATTCCTAACACAGAAAGATCAGTTTTGCATAAGATTTGGATCAAAAAATTGCAGTAATAACGGGTTATTTCGAATATTTTTTGGTTCAAAGATGTGCAAAAATGACTTTCTTATATTAAGCTTTGCTGATTTTCACATATTCGGCTTCAAATTTTATCATATTATCCCGATAAAATTTCAAAAATTTGAATTGCCTATGATAAAATTAGTTTTAGTTCGCCATGGTGAATCAATATGGAATAAAAAAAATGTGTTCACGGGCTGGGTTGAGTATTGATGATTAAGGTTAGCAATAATTAGAAACCCAAAAACAGAAAATAATGAAAGCATTAGTTTATTATGGCGATCATAAGATCGCTTTAGAAGAAAGACCAAAACCAACAATCATCAAGCCAACAGATGTAATTTTAAAAGTTTTAAAAACAACCATTTGCGGAACTGACTTGGGCATCTATAAAGGCAAAAACCCTGAAATTGAATGTGGACGCATCCTTGGTCATGAAGGTGTAGGTATTATTGAAGAAATTGGGGATAGTGTTTCTCAGTTTAAAAAGGGTGACAAAGTTTTGATTTCATGTATTACTTCTTGTGGTTCTTGTGAGTATTGTAAAAAACAAATGTATGCACATTGTAAAGATGGAGGCTGGATTTTAGGCTATATGATAGATGGCGTACAAGCAGAATATGCTAGAATTCCTCATGCCGATAATAGCTTACATAGAATCCCTGAAACCATTGATGATGAAATAGCTGTATTGTTAAGCGATATTCTGCCTACTGGTCATGAAATAGGCGTTCAATATGGAAATGTAAAACCCGGAGATGAAATTGCTATAGTTGGTGCTGGTCCTGTTGGGATGTCAGTACTTTTAACAGCTCAGTTCTACTCTCCTTCTAAAATAATCATGATTGATTTAGATGACAACAGGCTTAAATTAGCCAAAGAATTGGGTGCTACACATACCATTAATTCTGGAACTACCAATGTTGAAGAAGCCATTAAAAAAATAGTTGGCGAGGAGGGTGTTGATGTTGCCATTGAAGCTGTTGGAATTCCTACAACTTGGAATATTTGTCAAAAAATAGTAAAACCAGGAGCTCACATTGCAAATGTAGGAGTACATGGCGAAAAAGTAGATTTTGAAATTCAAAAACTATGGATCAAAAATCTTACTATAACTACTGGACTTGTTAACACAAATACAACTCCAATGCTATTAAAAACCGTTGCTGCTAATCATTTGGATTTAAAGAAAATGATTACACATCATTTCCCTCTTTCAGAACTTGAGCATGCTTATCAAGTGTTTTTAAATGGTGCTGAAGAAAAAGCAATGAAAATCATTATAAATAATGACTAACTATTGCTAATACAGGATATAAGCAATAAGAGTTTCAGTGGTAATTTAAGCATTTTTACCCTATTCAAACTTCTGTGTCTGCGGAGAGGGTTGTAGCCAGTATACTTCGCGACACCATACCATCAAAGGTATGTTTTAGCTAGTGTCTGTCCATAAACTCATCCTTTTTGTGTGATAGTCGGAGTGCGACTTTTTAATTGGTTGAATATATGTAAATTATATAGCTCCATATTTTGCAAATAGAGTCGCGCCCCAACTTTATAGACGAACTCTAGCTAAATATGAATGATTTAAAAACGGTATTACTACCAATTTAGTGGGTAGATTCAAAAAATCAGCAAATAAAACAAAAGTGCTTTAATTATGGAATAATGCATGTAGTTACTGATAGCCTTGTGCGGTGGGAGTCCGAAATAT
>JAQICC010000347.1 GCA_027858735.1 Salinivirgaceae bacterium | reverse complement strand
AGTCTTAAATCCTTACCGGAATTTATAGCCATTCCTTCAAGCTTTAGAATTCCGGCAGTTTTCACATTCAATTTATCAGCTAAATTGCCGACAAGTTCATTGCTAACAAACCTATCCGATGTTTGCAGTGCAAAAGCCACTGTACCAAGTCGTTTTTCAACCAAGCGATTTAAACTATACTTAACCGAATCACCCACCACAAGGGCTCCTGTTAAAATTGCAGTACTTAAGATGGTCCCCAATAAAATAGCTAAATGCTGTTTCTTGTAGTATTTAAGACTTCGGAAAATATATTGAATAACTGACATTTTTACGGTATATGAAGTTAATTGGATTTATAATTGTTCCAGTTTTCCACCATGTAGTTTATAGGTAGTTTTCATTTTTAAGGCCAATTCTTTTGAGTGCGTAACCATAACTACTGCTAAATTCTGCTTAGTATTAATTTCTGAAAGCAAATTAACCATATTTATAGCTGATTCTTCATCGAGCGATCCGGTAGGTTCATCGGCCAAAATAAGCTCAGGATTATTTATTAAAGCGCGAACAACGGCTGTACGCTGGCACTCGCCTACTGAGAGTTGACTTGGCAATTGATTTTCTTTGCCCTGCAAACCAACCATTTCAATCAATTCCTTAGCCCTTTGGGCTGCTGCCTCTTTTTTATTCTTGTCCTTTTCTGTCATTAAAGGAAGCAACACATTTTCAAGCAAACTTAATTGTGGCAATAGGTGATGCTGCTGAAAAACGAAGCCAATTTTTTTACTTCTAAGTTCGGCCAATTGATTATCGGAAAAATCCGAAATATCGGTTTCATTAAACATTACCTTACCCGAAGTGGGTTTATCAAGAATTCCCATGAGGTTTAGCATGGTGCTTTTACCCGAACCTGAAGGTCCAATAATTGAAACTAAATCACCCTTAGAAACAGAAAAATTTAGATCTTTTAAAACCGCTTGCTCAATTTCTTGCGATTCGTTTGAGTAGGTTTTTGTAATATTTTCGAGTTTTATGATCATGGTTAATGGTTTATAATATTAAAAGGCTCTATTTTAAATGGTTCCAAATAGCTTGCCTTTATCAGCTAAACACAACTAATTTACTCGTTAAGTTTAGCATTATTTTGATTACTTAACAGAGTCGAATCCTTGCTGCTGACCAAAGTTGAATCTAGGTTACTGAGCGAAGTCGAATCTAGGTTACTGAGCGAAGTCGAAGTAACAGATTCATACATTTTAATCATTCTTTGAATAAGCTCTTTCATGTTGTATTTTTCTTCAACAGCTTTTCTGCCTCTTTCACTCATTTGCAGTATCTCATTGGGTTTTGACAATAGCTCAGTCAGCTTTTCACACAAAGCTTCTGCTGTATCGGGTTCAAAAACAACCCCACCGCCTGTATTGTTAACAATTTCAGGAAATGCGCCCAAAGCTGGCTGTACAATTGGTGTACCCGAAGCCATTGATTCAAGCTGATACAAGCCAAATGCTTCTCCATTTAAAACTGGTACGGTTAACAAGGTTAATCCACTTAAAAAATTTTTCTTCTTATCGCCAGTATAAGCATCTAAAAACTCCACATCGTGCAAAATATTATTCCTTTTTAGTTTACGTATTTGCTTATTAATAAATCGTTTATCGTCGTCAGTACTCCCTCCTGTTACTTTAAGTTTTACATTTTTATGAGCCTCATTTTGTTTAAGCTCAATAAAGGCATCAATTACAACTTCAAAACCATTGTCACGATTTAAACGCGATAAAAAACCAATTATTGGTTCTTTAATATTAGGCTCTTTATATTCGTATAATTCAGGTTCAATTCCTATTGGAATAATATGCAGTTTTTCAGGTTCAATTTTCATTTTGTGTTGCATAACCTTGCCAAAATAATCACTAACCGCAACAAATGCATCAACATCTTTTCCCTTCTCAGCTAATAAATCCCACATTTTTTGACGGTATTCAGGTCTCATAGCATCAACCCAAACATCTTCATCTTGTAAGGAACATACAACAGGAATATTTAATTCATCCTTTATTTTTTTTGCAAGTCCTAACAATAGGGCATTTGATAAATGGACCACATCGGGTTTTCCATGATTTTTCAAATAATCGACCAGTTGCTCCAATTCTTCCTTTTGGTAGCCTTCATGTCCATAAAGCATTGACATGGTCATATCTTCAAGGCCATCGGCACGAGTGGAGCCAGCCTTCTTTGCAGCATAACGAAGAAAGGGAGCTGAATTAAAGAAATTTTCCAGCCATAAGGGCATTCCTCTGAATAGCTTGAAATTCTGTTTCAAGTAAATACTAATTGCACCATAAAAAACAGGCACTCCTTCTTCCCTATTTTCATCATCCATTGATAAAGGCAAATAAATAGGAAGCGTATGTGCATCGTGTCCTTCGTTCTTTAATGCCGTTACATAACCGCTATCGCGCAAGCAGTTGCCACAGTAAAACGTTCCTCCAAATCCGGGTACAATATTTATAATATTCATGGTGGTTATTTATTATTCTACTTAATTTTCTAAATTTTGCTTCTTTAATCCACGAAGTCTTCAGTCTTCAGTCTTCAGTCCTCAATTTGCTTCATCTGGACTGTAGACTGCAGACTGCCTAATGTTAAAATCCGAAACAATACACATTTCCATCTTGTGCGCCTATAATAATTTTACCATCAACAATAGCAGGGGAACTGAATATGGGACTTCCTATTTCATAGCTCCAAAGTTTTTTGCCCGTATGCAAATCTACAATATATAACCGTCCATCAGTTGAAGGAATAATTACCTTATTCTTAGCTATTAATGAAGAACCATCCACCTTATTTAATGTTTTAAATTTCCACACAACTTCTCCGGTTTCACGAGAAAAACAATAAACTGATCGGTCTTGTGTTCCAATTATCACAAATTTTTCAGATAAAGCGGGTGAACCTATAATCGGCCCTGCAGTTTGTTTCCAGTTAATTTTCTTGCTGATAATATCTACAGCGTAAAATCCGCCATCATAATTGCCAAAATAAGCTTGACCAGCGTTCAATGCGGCAGATGAAGCAATATAAGTCCCGATATTTATGGTGTCTTGTTTTTGACCTGTTTGAGCATTCACTATATGTAAAAAGCCATCGCATCCACCAAAAATTGCTTGATTATTAATAAGAGCAGGAGCTCCATTTATATAGTTATCAGCCTCGTAAGCCCATACCTTTTTACCCGTTTTAAGATCCACAGCATGTAAAAAAAAGTCATAACTCCCTGTTAATACCAATTTGCTTTTTTTATCTGTAGCGTATACCCACTGTGACGATCCTGAAATTTGTCCATCTGTAATATATTTCCACACTACCGCTCCATTTGCTTGATTTAACGCAAAAATTACTCCTTCAAGTGATCCAAAAACTACCAAACCATCAACTAAAAGAGGTGTAGCCTCAATAGAAGTTTCCGCATTAAATTTCCATTTTAAAGTACCATCGTTATTAATAGCATATAAAAAACCATCGTTTGAACCTATATATGTGATCCCCTTGCATATTGCTGCCGAAGATTTTATAATATCGGTGGTTTTGTATTTCCATAATAACTTTAATGGAGTTTTTACTTCAATATTGGTTTTACCCGTAAGCGCCGGATTGCCGCGAAAAGATGACCAGCATGATTCCTTTTGTGAAAAAGTAACTAAGGAGAGAGTTAATAAAAAAATAGTTATTAGGTATTTCATTGTTATTGGTTATTGGTTACTGGTTACTGGTTACTGGTTAATGGTTACTGCTTACTGCTTACTGCTTACTGCTTACTGCTTACTGGTTACTGGTTACTGGTTACTGGTTACTGGTTACTGGTTACTGGTTACTGCTTACTGCTTACTGCTTACTGCTTACTGCTTACTGCTTACTGCTTACTGCTTACTGCTTACTGCTTACTGC
>JAQICC010000114.1 GCA_027858735.1 Salinivirgaceae bacterium | reverse complement strand
TCATTCTTTACTTCATACTTTTCAAGTATTTGAAAAGCTCGCTGTCAGTAGTTAAAATCACCGATGTAGAGGTGTCGAATGTTGTTTCGAAAGTTTCCATCGATTTTAAAAAACCGTATAATTCGCGTGAAGATGATGTTTGGTCATATGCAGAAGCATATATTGCGGCAGCTTTGGCATCGGCCTTTCCTTTTATTTCTTCAGCTTTTCTAAAAGCTTCCGATTGGATGGTTTTCAGTTCTCTTTCTTTCTCGCCATTAATACGTGAAGCTTCACCCTGCCCTTCAGACCGGAATTTATCAGCTATGCGAAACCGTTCACTTTTCATACGCTCGTAAACCTGAGCACTTACTTCCTGAACATAATTAATCCTTTTAAACCGAAAGTCGAGTATAACAATACCAAGATCCTTGGCTTTCTCATTGGCAGATATAAGAATCATACGCTGTAATTTCTGGCGTCCAACAGATATATTGGCAAGTGTATCTGAAATCATTTCACCGGTTGCGCCTGAGGAAGCCGGAACCCTGTTGCGAGAACGTACAGCTTCATCCAGATTATGGGCTGCGATATAATCCCGGGTTTCACCATCAAGGATATCATCCAGACGGGATTGCGCTCCCCTTTCATTGGTCATTCTTTTAAAGAACTGCAAAGGATCTGTGATCTGCCAGCGTGCATAGGTATCAACAAAAATAAATTTTTTATCTTTTGTTGGCACTTGGTTTGGGGCCCCATCCCACTCCATGTAGCGTTTTTCAAAATAATTGGTTTTTTGAATAAAGGGTGTTTTTAACTTTAGTCCTGGCTCTGTTTTCGCTTCTCCCACAGGTTTTCCAAATTGAGTAATAACTACTTGTTCCGTTTCTTTTACAACATATGCACTTTGTAATACCGCTATCAACAATATTATCAAGGTGACGCTTAAAAATATAATTTTATTCTTCTTCATAATTTCAATGTGTTATTTGTTTAATCCGCATTATGCAATAGCACAATTCGACAAAGAGCAACTGAGCTATATATCAATAACTTAGCGCACAATATTTAATCCCAATTGGTTATATAGCTAAATTGCTCTAAATCGGGACAGGCTCGGAGCTTGCCATTAGTTCGCTACACTTCTAATGACTAATCCCAGTTTAATCTCCTTCGATAAGAAGTATCACATTTGGATTTTCGCCCCTTCGCTGGCATGCTATTGCATTTCATAATCGTTGGATTTCAATAATAAATAAAACAATTATCCATTCCCGGAGTTAGTTAGGTAAAGAGTTATTTAGTGCCTAGTGTTTTGAGTACCTTAAATGCCTAAAGTTATTGATAAATGATGAAACATCATTGACCAAATGTTTTTGTTTTATTCTATTTTGATTTTATAATACGCACATTATCTGAACAATAGATTGGCATGATCAATTTTTAAGAGATAAAATTTAGTTCACTTTTAGTAATGAATAGTTACAGTAAAGACAAAAAAATATGAAGTATTTAGTAAAAATAATCGATGTAAAATCGACCGATGAGCTGGAAGGTGCCTGGAGTAACAAGGACTTTATGGAGTTGCTGACGAGATTTGAGTACCCCGGTGCGGAACAATTAAAAACTACAGAATTGAAGGAATACCTTTTTATGGCCATTTCCGACTTTGAGCCAAACGAGGCGGCAGCTATTCTGCTCCACTACAAGTTTTCGGATGTGCTAGCCGAAGGACAGATTGATAATCTATCGCATGAAATGCAGCGTGTAAAAGTCTCTGAAAATTATACAGAAATCGACCTTCACCATAATTTATTCAACATTAACCAGTTGCTTTACAAAGCCTACAACGGAAAGTTTCCTCAGGTCAAGGTAAACATCGTTGAATTCGAAATGAAGGGCGAACACAATGCCTCAGACGAGATAACAAAAGAAACCATTTTGAAAGCGCTAAGTTACGGCCTTTCAGACAACAATTTAATGAAGCGCTTACTTAACGACCAATTGGAAGGACAAAAATCCTTTCCCGAGGCTGAAGGAATTGTGTGGGACTTGCAAAAAAAAGGTGCCCATGATTATTGCATAACGATTTCAGAAAAATGGCTTACGCAAAACGACTTTACAAAACAGGAATATGAATGTACGGTCGAGCCGTTTGTTGACGAAAACGAAGAAGGATAAGCCACCGAGAGTCTGCTAAAAAACAGACTAAATGGATGAGTTTTGTAATCAAACCGATTGATTTGCAAACTGCGCTTGTACACCTTCACAACATTTTGGGGCAGGCGGTTTAAAAACGAGAGGTTTGTTGTTTTGAAATAGTAAGTATTACTAGCACGATAATAAAAAGCTAAATACCAGGGCAAACGCATTTAAAAATATAAAAACAAAAACTGTCCACGAATTACACTAATTAGCACGAAAAACTAATTAATTCAACTAAAGTTGATTTTAAATTAGTGCTAATTCGTGTAATTCGTGGATAATAATGTACTGTTTCAATAGTAAAAATTTTAAATACGTTTGCCCTGAGCTAAATACCGCCCCACTTTGTAGTTCGTCCAAATTCATTAAAAGCAAGCAAACCAAACCTGTAATTCCAAAAGCCTGTTTGCCGGCAAGAGATAAAGCAACTTCTTTTCATTTATGTTTGATTAGACAAAGACTTTGGTAAATGCAAAGCATTCACGACCACCGCTATTTCTGCAAATTGTCCATTCATCAAGAATTACGCTTTTTTCTCCACAATAAAAATCCGAAAAATGCCACAATCAAGAGAGCTCCGGATGTTATGAAAAAATAAGACCAAATACCCCAGAATTTAATTAATGGAATAGACAGGGCGGTCACCAAGCCTCCCCCCATAAAGGGCTCGTAAAATGGTTGTTTAAACATGTAAGCCTTTTTCGAAGATGTAAGCCCTTGTGGATCTGCAACATCAGCTAACAATAATCCACTGGCTGTGGTTGCCGTTGCTCCACCATAATCGGGAAGCGCAAAAACGTACCAAGGCTTAGGATAGATAAAGCGGGCAAAGAGAAGCAGTATTCCGATATTCCATACTAAACCGGCCAGCAAGAGCGATCCTACAGCAAGTTTGTAGTCCATTAAAACCTTTAAATTTAAAGTAGC
Organism: Salinivirgaceae bacterium; assembly: GCA_027858735.1. Classification (GTDB taxonomy): domain Bacteria; phylum Bacteroidota; class Bacteroidia; order Bacteroidales; family SZUA-534; genus GH45. The sequence goes on along the minus strand of JAQICC010000114.1, from coordinate 4,303 downwards.
CACGGCGCATACGATCAAAAAATCAAGGGATATTGTCCCAATTTGTTCAATGGCCTTTCGATCTAAAAATTGATGAAGCCTTGTTTTTTGAAAGATTCCATTTAATACTATCGAAGAAATCAAAACCATGGGAAACAAAGGAATGTAAGCCATGAGACTAACTTTAGCGTCGGCGAAAAAGTAAGATTCCAGATAGGTCAAGCTTTCAAGAATCGCCCATCCTGTAAAAATAACTACACCAATAAAGCCAAATTGGACTGAAAACTTGGATACCATATTCTTTTTAAACTGCGGGTCATTTTTCTTTATGTCCTTTTCATGGAGATCAGCATGGCTATCAAGATCAATACTGTTCTGAGTTGGTTGTTTACCCTTTCGGGAAACTATTTTAAAAATAAGGATACCAGAAAGAAGTCCGATGAGAACTCCTCCCGTTGCCACCCCTAAACCCAAATCTACAGCTTCTTTAAAGTTCAAATTTGCAAAGGGAACACTTAGACCCGCTGCTGTACCATGCCCACCTTGAAAACCAATGGCGATGAGAGGAGCCATATACTGAGAATTTTCGTAAAAATATGAAAATACAAATATTGCCAAAAGCGCACCAACAAAATGCTGCCCCCAAGCAAATGCATGTCCCATAACAATATTGGGTGCGGCAAGGCGTATTGACTTCCCAATATTGAGCTTTGGCATTCCTAACATCAGCGTAGCAAATACAATATTTATAAAAATACCAGGTACTTGCTGCATCTGTAGAAAATATTTTTCCGGAAAAATTCCACTGGCATTTTCGCCTAAATCGAAATATCCAATTGAAATATGAGCAAGCAACAAACCCAGTAATCCAGCAACTATTGAAACGGGTAGCTGAAGACGCTTCATAAAAGGCAAAAAATTAATAAAAACAAATCCAATGGTCAAAAGGACTGCTGCAAATGATAAGGAAATAAAGGTGTCTAGCATTTTTAATGTCTGTAAGTTGAATAAAAAGTATTTACACTGTTGCCGTTTGGAAGCATACTGCAAAACATTTGTGTCAAGTCAAGCGTGATGATTCAGGTGCTTTGGTTCCCCCTCTCCCTTCGGGTTTCTCCCCCAGGGGAGAACTTGCTCCGATTGAGCGGGATAGTCTTCCCCTGGGGAGCCTGCTCCGAATTTATTTCGGAGAAGTGCCGATAGGCAAAGGGGGAATTCTTTAACCCGAAACTTGAGATTTGACTTGACACTAGAAGTCTGAATAAAATCGTGTTAAATTTATTCAATCATAATACTTCGCCCAAATGCTTATAATTGGATGAAATAATCTTAAATGCCTCGTCCATACGTCCGTTTAACATCATTATTTGTTCTTTTTGTAATATACCAAACAAAACCATTCATTTTTATCTACAACAATTATTTCCGTATGAAAATCTGCCCATACAGATATATTTTCAATGCTGTCAATATTGAATTTATGTGAATTTTCAGTATGGATGCATTCTCCTTTTTTAATAAAAATTGCTTCGGTATCTGAATTAAAAGTAATTACCATATCCGTTTTTGCTTTCAGGTGCATTTCTATTCTTCTTTTTTCTTGATTATAAAATGCTAAATGTTCAAAATCCCGGGTGTTAAAATTGCTGCCAGTTAAATTGTTTACTACATTTAAAATATTTTTATTGAAATTGGCGGTTACTTGTTCGCTATCGTTGTATGCCCTTTCTAAAACTGCAATATCTTTTATCATATCCAGCCCTAATAAAAGACCGTCTCCCTTTTGCATCTCAGAACCTAAAGCGGTCATAAATTTTTTAACTTCATCGATTGTTAAATTGCCAATGGTGCTTCCAAAAAAACAAAAAAGTCTTTTTTCTGTTTTGGGAATTAAATTTAATTGATGAATAAAATCAGCAACAATTCCATGAATATGAATTGTGGAAAACTTTTCTGCAATTAGTTTCTCTGATTTCTCAATCGCCGATTGGCTAATATCAACAGGGAAATAGGTTATTGTAGGCAATACATATTCAGGTATTTGATTTAGTAACAAACTAATTTTAGAAGAGTCTCCACTACCGAGTTCTATAATGTTAAGATTATAAAAATCTAATGGTATATTATCACTAATTGTCGCTATTAATTTCTTCTCGATTCGTGTAGGGTAATATTCTTCAAGCTTTGTTATTTGTTCAAATAGTTCTGAGCCTTCTTCATTATAAAAGAATTTTGGCGAAATATATTTTGGGAAATCTCTTAGTCCTGCTAATATTTCATCTTTAACTTTATCTGCCCCAATTCTAGGTAAATGATTTACCAGCTTTTTTTGAGTATTTATTAAAATTGCTTCTTTTGAATAATCCATTTTGTTTATTTGTATTTTAGAATAAAATAAATTATTTGGGTATCCCTATTTCATAAGGATTATTTGGGTCATTACTCCATTCTAACCAACCGCCGTCAAAAACAGAAACCCGAGACCAGCCCATTAACCATGCATTGTAAAATGCTTCGCTGCCACGCCAACCTGTTCCGCAATAAAAGGCAAGATGTTTGTCTGGGGTAATATTTACTTTTTCCCAAATTTCAATCACTTCTTGTGCTTCACGAATGGTGTGGTCTAGATTTCGATAGTTTTCCATGCGATAGGCATCAGTTCCGCAGTTTCCGAATATTGAACCGGGAATGCGCCCTTTCTTTTCAATATAATTATAACCGCTTACTTCACCAATATATTCAGCCCAGCTGCGTGTGCTTATTAATTCTGCATCTGTTGATTTAAGCATATCTTTGGCTTGGAGTATATCTACAATTATTTCCGGTTTTGCCGGTATTTTTACTCCAAAATCGGCAACCTGTGCTTTTTGCACATCGTCTGTCTCTATGCCATAGCCAGCATCTTTCCACGATTGAAAACCTCCGTTTAAAACCCTCACATCTTTAACTCCGGCATACAGCATAATCATGGTGTTACGAATAGCTCCGATATGACCTGCAGCACTTCCTGGAAACTCATCATCATTGTCGGGTGTCATAAATTTACCATACATAATAACTGTTGTGTCGGCAGTTATTCCGTGAGCTTCCAGTGCTTTTTTAAGCTCTTCTGGCGGACGTCTGTTCCATGTTTCAGGTGTTTCAAGAGCCAAAGTATCCATATCAATAGCTCCTGGAATATGCCCCGATAAATATGCTTCCCGATTACGATAATGTGAATGAACAATAACTGTTTTATTCCCTGAATGTTCGGGAGGAATACCGCCGTCAACAATTATTTTTACCCAATCGGCAGAAACTAATTGTTTATATCTCGGAAGATACTCCATTGGCAAATTTTCATTATCCGTCCATTCTCCAACAAATTTATTATAAACAGAAACGTTTGTATATCCTGCTTTTACAAATAAATCGGCAACTTTTTTGCTATCTTCTTCTTCAAAAGCGTAAATCACAATTATATTTTCAGACAAAATGTGTTTTGACCGAACAATTTCTATCCAATCCAAATAATTTGACCATTTTATTGGTAATGATTTTGCTCCTTTTATGTGTCCACCACGTTTTTCGTTTGCTAATTTCCAGCCGTTATAAAAATCAACAGGTCGGACATCAATAATTTTTGTTTTTTTGTTTTTGAGTAATTCTACTAATTCGGAAGTCGTTAATTTGACCATTTTTTTTAAATAAAAGATTTAAGATTAAATGTGTTCAATATCCGTAAAGTCAGAAACAGTCTTATTGTCCGTAACTAAATCAGTAACACTAAGTTTATGTATATTATCAATTCCATTGGTTCGTGCAAAAACTTTCAACTCATTGTTTGTTCCGTTGTAAAAGTTTTGAAATTGAACAAGTGCCTTTTCTTCATCAAAAAGTTCGCGAAGATGTTCGTTTTGTGTAGCAATTCCAACAGGGCAAGTTCCTGTATGGCATACTCTTGCCTGAATACAGCCAATTGCAATCATTGAAGTTGTAGCAAGAGCAACTGCATCTGCTCCCAAAGCTATTGCTTTCGCAATATCCGAACTGTCTCTAAAACCGCCTGTTATACATAATGTTACATTGCTTTTTACTTTATCTAAATATTTTCTTGCTCTTCGGATAACGAAAATTGGTGGAATACCTACATTGTCTTTCAAGAATTTTGGAGAAGAGCCTGTTGCGCCTCCCCGACAGTCAATGGTAATGAAATCGGGTTCGGCTTTTAAAACAAATTCAATATCTTCTTCGATATGTCCGGCAGCAAATTTTAACCCTACGGCTTTTCCGCCGGTAATTTTTTTAATATGTGCTACTTTCTTTTGTAAATCCTCCAAATTGT
>JAQICC010000106.1 GCA_027858735.1 Salinivirgaceae bacterium | reverse complement strand
TCTTTCAGGTAAATCATTAAGACTTTGCCCCTGCATATTTTGTAGAAAATCATTAATTTCGCCTGTCGTTTCAAATCCTTGCTTTTTTATTTCTTCCATTAGTTTTGCAAGATCTTTTTTTGTATTCATTCTGTCAGTATTTTTATTTTTGCTCATAGCTTCTTATTTTGCCCAACGATTGTGGATATGAAGTGCAATCTTAGTTATTGCTAACCCTACAGATTGCACAAAGCTGTTAAAAATCCAGTCTCCCGAGTCCTCGGGATTGCGCGTTTTGTTTTAAATACGTTTTTGTAAATATAATAAAACAACCGAATATAAAAGTGCCCGAAACAATTTAAGTGTGTACAAAGGGTATGTTGCCACGAAGAGCTTTTTGCGGCGTGTTGTCCAGATGCGTGAACTGCCCAATGTAACTAACTGGTTTACATTGTGTTATACCGCAATGTTAGTGGCTGGCATTCTCATTATTAAGAGTTAATATTTCCTCAATTATCTTTTCTGAAATTCGAAAGTCTGTTGCTAAAAGCATATCAATTAATGGTTTTACTTTTTCAATCAATCCCTCTTGTTTTGCTTTATGAATAATTCCAAGAGCTCCTGTCATTTTAAAATTCAACCTCTTTGCAAGTTTTCTGGCCTTTAAATCATCAAGTAGCAATAAAACATCTTCATATTCTTTCGCTAAGGCAATTGCACTAGCTTCGCCCCAATCAATTTGTGTTTCGAGAAATTCCTGATATTTTCGGTCTGATACTGATTCAATTGTAATCCATTCGGACCATATTCCTCAGCTATTTCAGGAGTAGTTACAACTTCTCCGTATAGCTTATTCAACAATTCAAACTGTTCTATTTTTTGGAACAGAATCAATGTACTTGTATCTGAGATTACAATCTTAGGCATTTGCTATATCTGAATGTAAGTCCGCAACAGAACTACTAAATAGAGAAACACCATATTTTCCAAGTAATTCTATAAAAGCTCTTTTAGATAGCCCAACTATTTCGGCAGCTTGGCCTGTTGATAGCTTTTGCTCTTCATAAAGTTTTGCTGCAACCATCATAGAAAAATCGTAATCGCTCATTTCAACACTATCAGGTATATTTATTTGTATTGTTCTCATAATTCAATATTTTATTCAAAGTTACAAAAACTAAATGCTAAATTGAAATGACTCACTTTTTTCTTCTTGCCACAAACGTTGGAGGATACGCAGTGCAAGCTAAGTAATTATATGCTTCTCAACTTGCAGAAAGCTGCAAAAAACCAGTCTCCCGAGTACTCGGGATTGCTAATTTTATTGGAAATTCGCATTTCCTTGTACGTTTGTGTAAATATAATTATAAACTGCTTTTGAAAGTACCCGAAACAACATAATTGTGAACAAAAGTTATGCTGCCACGAAAAGCTTTTAACAGCGGACTGTCCAGATACGTAAACCGTTGAAAGCAACTGACTGGCTTGCATTGCCGTTGTATGCGATGTTACCTGCAGGTTCTCTATTTAATTTTAAACGCATATCCTATATTTAGCTGAAGAGAACTAACCGAATGTTTATCTAATACATATCCACTTCTTGTCAATGGAGTGTAAACATCATATGCTAAGAAACAATTAACATAATTCTTATTTGCTAATTCAAATTTAGAACCAACACCAACTATTATTCCAATATTGAATGTTCGATAATCAAATGGTTCTTCATTAACTCCACTGTGCGTTCGCCTAATATCATCCTGAGAATGTATTGCGAACATATTATTAATCCCTGAAGCTATATAAAATATCCCAGTCTTTCGGGTAATGTTATACTCAATATAAATTGGTACATTTAATGAATGATATTCAATAAAGTAATTTCTATCAATAACCCTACTTAAATATTCCTCTGAAAAAATAGATTCGTAGTAACTTTTATAATACTTTACTCCTGCTACAAGTTTCCATGAATCTTTTAGTAATTTGGGTTGATAACTAAAGTTAGCCCCAAATAGTGGCATCAAATCGTATGCAGTTCCATCCATATCTTTTATAGCTAATTTCGAATATTTGGCTCCAAAACAAGGTTCTATAAAAAGGGAATTATTCATTGGTTTTGTATAGTCAATGCATAAATATTCATCGCATACTTGTTTATGATAATTTACCGTTATTCTTATAAGCGATTTTTGACTAAATGAAGTTTGTGATATTTGAGCCGCTAATTCTGGGGAATCACTCAATAGATATTTTAAAGCTCCACGATATTTGTTCGAATTACCTATATATTGAACCCCATTCTTGTCAATAAATGACTTCTCATCATTAGTAAGCTCAAATAATTTACCATCTTTTTCAATAAAATATAATTCTTTTCTCGGCCTTTTTAAATAATATAGGTCTACTATCCCACTTACTAAATACTCTAAAAACAGTGTATCTATATTATTTTCAATATCAACAACCTTCGATATATATAACTTTTGATTATCAATTCCATAACACTTTATGTCTTTTGGCTCATAAGTAATTAAATTCGAGTTTTCATCCATTTTAAACTTGCAAACCATGCTGTTTGCAGCATTTCTTTTCCAAGCAATTAATCCTATAATTGTATCATTTGAATTATTTACAACAAAGCCAGCCTTAAAATCATTCTGACTTTTGACAGATAAAGTGCACAAGGTTATAATAAATAGTAGAAAAAGATTAGCTTTTAAATTCATAGTTTTTAATATTATTAGTATTATAGAATATATTCTTCCTTACTTCCACACTTGCAGGTAACGACGGTGGATACGCAGTGCAAGCTTAGTAACTACAAACTTTGCAGTTTGCTGTAAGCTGCAAAAAACCAGTCTCCCGAGTACTCGGGATTGCGAATTTTATTGGAAATTCGCATTTCCTTGTACGTTTTTGTAAATATAATTATAAACTGAATTTAAAAGAACCCGAAACAACATATTTATGTAATGAAGATATGCTGCCATGAAAAACTTTTTGCGGCGCTGATTCCAAATAACTTGACATATTGTAGTTAACTAACTGGTTTATATTTTGTTATGCCGCATTGTTAGCAACAAGTACTTTATTCAATGTTCAATCCATATAATTTGTTTTTATCAGTTAAAATCCATAATGATTTTCTGATATCATCTGGTTCCAAGTCTATTATAGTTTCATTATCTGGAAATAAGTTAATCTTTTTCCATTTTTGTCCATCGTATTCCAATAATTGGTTTGTATGAAATGAATCCAGATTGTATTGTTTTGAAACAACGTATATTTTATTTCCAAGTCGGACAATCTTTCGTATAGTGCCATTTATTATCTCATTACCTATATTAGGTGACATATTTTCCCAACCTGTTCCATTAAATCGCATCACAGACAGAGAATTATCATCACGCCCTGTCCCAATCCAAATATTGTTGTCTTTATCAGAATTAATCACCAAAATATTCTGTGAAGTTAGGTTTGAATTTGTTGAATTGAATAATTGCCAATCTTGTTTATCAATTTTTAAAATTCCTTGATTATTCCATAATGCAATCCAAATAACATCAAATTTATCAATGAATATATAATTTACTCCGTTAGTAGGCAGTATTGATGTACTATCCGTATATTTAGTAATTTCACCATTAGCATCGATTCTAATTAATCCAGAATTGTATCCTCCTGCCCAAATTATATCTTTGCTATCAATGTCTGAGGCGTTTATTGGTTCGTCTAATAGTTTTAAATATTCATTGTCATTGATTTGATAAATCCCTCTATGATTCCTAATTAACATTTTATTATTACTGTCGAATTTAATGTCCTCTGTGTAAAGAAAATCGTCATCAATTAATTCAAAATTTGAGTTTGTATCGATCTGTCGAAAAAGATTGTACTTCATTGGTAAATGACTTGAATACATCGATACTTCAGTTTCTTTATCAATCTCTTGACTAACAAAATAAAACTGATTATCCCCATTTAATGCAAAAGTCATTAATCTTTTATCTGAATCTTCACTAAATATTGGATCTATTTCCAAATCTGTTTGATTATCACAAGCAATACTAGTTGCTAATACAATTATAAGAATCAGGGATTTTATTGTTTTCATCTTTATTTTTTTTAATCAGATGATATTCGATATTTCATAGTTGCGTACTCTCTCAGTATTTTTTGCTAACGGTTGGCAATATGGCACGAAGCGGATTGCGAGCGATTCCTTATCAAACCGAGATGAAGTTGGAACGGGCTATACCCGCTCCAATTAAGCACTTCACCGCTTTTTGCTATATTGCGTATTAGCGTTTTGTGCTTTTATTCCTTTATTATTTTTTTGGTAATAACATCATTGTCATTTATAAATCGAAGTATATATGTTCCGTTCTTCATATTACTCATATCAATCTCAATATTACCATCAACATGTCTATCAATCAGCTTACTTCCTTTTATATCAATTAATTCAATAACATAATTACTGTTATTAGTAATGCTTAAATTACTTTGTACTGGATTTGGGAAAACCATTATTGCTTCACTTTTCAAATTTTTTACAAGTGTTCCCGTTGCAACAATTACATTAACACTTAAAGTTGCTGACATTTCTCCTTTATCAATATTATTTTGTGTTAATAATTCAGTAATATCAGTAGTAAAAGCGTAAGTATCAGCAATACTATTATCGTAATTTTCACACGTCCATTGTAAACTGGATATGTCAATTGTTGAAGTATTGCCATCTGTGGTTATTGTAATTTCAGAAGGGAATAGAATGCTACTTTCAAGAGTGCCATTATCGACATTTATATCTGTTAAGGCATCAATGCTTTGTATAACTTCAGACAATCCAGTTCCATCTACCGAAATTGAATCAACTCCATTTGTAACATCTGAAACAACCCTAATAATACCTGAGTAAATTATTGATTCTGTAGGAGAAAAAGTAATGACAGCTGATATTTCAGCATCTACAGCGACTTCACCGCTAGTCCAATTTGATGTAAAGCCAGAGGGCAAATCAATTACACTTACATTAAAAGCTGTATTTCCAGTATTCTTTATGGTTAATGTAGCAGTTTCTGTTGTAGTATTTGTCACATCACCAAACGAAAAATCGCCCGATAGTTCAATAATTGATGTTCCTGGTGCTAAAGAAAAATATGCTGAATATGAAGTCTCAAAATCAGTAATTTCGTCACCTCCAACAAATATATTACTGGAATTATTATCGTCTTCCCACTTATCAAAAACATAACCTTCTTTTACTGGGGTAGGAAATACCATTTTTAAATTATCATTATTATCAAAAGCTCCATAACCAATTGTTGTTATATTACATTCGTCTTCAAATAGAACAGTATCAAGCTCGAAACCCCAAAATGCATACTGTCCTATAGATTTAACACTAGCTGGAACTACTAAGGTATCAATAGAATTTGAGTTAAAAGAATAATCACCAATTGTTTCAATAGTAGAAGGTAATTTTATTCCCCTTATAGATTTGGCATAAAATATTGCATCTTTTTGGCTACTTGCATCTGCAATACCTTTAATTTTTGAACCATCTAACTCTGCTGGTATTGTAATAAACTTACCACTAAAATCGTAGCTGCAACTTGTTATAATCCCATCCTCAACAATAAGGTCTTCTACGGTAAGAGTATAAAAAAACTTAGCCGTAAATGCATAATTTCCTGGTGTAACTATTTCTCCACCCTCATAAGTAGTATTATCAATGTCACCCTTAATCCAATATTCAAAATTATCATCAGGAACCACTGGCGTTGGTAATTTAATAGTTGTAACCAAAGTATTTACAAAAGCATGAGACCCAATGCTAACCAAATGACTATTGTCTGCAAAAACTACAGTATCTAAATTTTCGTTATTGTAAAAAGAATTTATCCCTATAGATTTAACTGAAGAAGGAATAAAAATACTATCAATATTATTGAGAGAAAAAGCATCTCTGCCTATTATTTCAATTCCATTGGGTATTGCAAGCATAGTAAGATCGTTTTTAGAAAATGAATAAGCTCCAATATTTACCAAAGATGCAGGTAATGAAATACTTTGAATATTTTTATCTGCAAAAGGGTCATTTCCTACTACATCTCCCATCCAGTCAACTTCAGCATCAATAATTCCTTTTATTCCTAATTCTTCAGGAATAATCAGATATGTTCCATCTGTATTCCCATCAAAGTTATAACTACATGCAGTTATTATTCCATTCTCAATAGTTACATCGCCTTGTTGTAAAGTGTAATCAACTGGATTTTGTGCCTGTATAATAGATACAAAACTTGTTAAACTAAAAAGCACTGCGAAAATTCGTCTGTTAATTATGTGTAAATTACTTTTTATAATAAATTTATTTTATTTATATGTGGATAATATGTTATCTTCCTTTAGCATAAACGCTAACTTGTCTATATACGTAATAGCTTTAATTCATTGCGTTTATTTCCCAATATGGGCTTGTATGCGCAACAGCGTTTCGTTTATATGTTATTTCTAAATTCAACTTCACTTTTTAGCTTCCATGCTTATTAGTTCCAAAAACTTTGTTTTGTCACCACTATAAGGTGAAGTTTTTTTAATATTTTTTTTAACCGTCCAACCCTTAATTAAATTAGTGTCTGGGGTGGATAAATAATTATTAAATTATACAGCATTAAAAATATCAGCCGTTTAATTTTTAATTAGTCTCAGCAAGAAACCTCCAATAATTTCGTTACTCTTGCATTTCAACCCGTCATCCCGAGATTTCGGGACTCCTGATTTTCAATGCTGCGAAAGCCTCATTCTTGGAGCTTTCTTATCAGAGACCGAGTTTTCTTGCACGCACTAGTTAGGTCTATAATTTTATTATGATGAGTAGGAAGAAAATTGCATGGCGCATTTTGATGTGATATTCGTATACTCTTTCGGCAAATAATTATCTACCAAAACCACCAAGGATGATGGTGGTACAAATGAAAAAATCCGCCAAAATATAACAGGGTTCGCATCCATGTTAACCCACCTATATCTGTGATTTAAAAAAACTAAAGTTTTACTTTAATTTTGCCAATAAATTTTTGCTGTTTTGGTACCCAACAGTTTATTTACTCATTTTACCTTTTGGGGAAAAGATTCACAAGGTTGGATAGCCCGTATTGTTATACTTTTGAGCCAGCTTTTTTACCCTCTTCAGATTCCATGTTTAACTTAAAGGCAATGTAATTTTTATTTCGACAGTTTGCCATAAGTTTTATGCTTCTCATAATTATCTTTAATTAAATGTGTAACATCAAAAACAACTCTTCGTCATTCCCTTGAAATAAATATTTAAAACTACTATAAAACCGCATGTTATGAAAACCCTTAAAATTTTTACAGCCATTTTAGCTTTAAGCTTAACAACCCAGATTTTTGCTCAAGAAAAAACAGAAATACGCAATGTAACCGGATTTTCGGGCGTTGCTGTTGGTGAAAGTATTCAGGTTGAACTAACTTATGGAGAAAAAGAATTTGTTGAAGTTACTGCAAACGAAGATTATATTGAACGGGTAGCGACCGAAATTAAAGGTGATAATTTAAACATCTACATAAAAGGAAATAATTGGAATGGATGGAATAAACCTATTATAGTTAAAGTTACGGCTTCTACTATAAAAGAAATTAAAGCAAGCAGCAGTTCATCATTAATATCACAAAACCTGATTGAAAGTGAAAACCTTAGCTTAACGGTTAGTTCCAGCGCCCATATTAAGGTAGCTGTAAAAGCAAATCACGTATCATGCAAAGCTAGTAGCAGTGGAAGCATTAGAATGAAAGGTAGTACAGAAAATTTTAATGTACATGCCAGCAGTAGCTCCGATGTTGATGCCGATGAATTAAAAGCTTTAAAGGTTGATGCTAATGTATCAAGTAGTGCCAGAGTTTCAGTACATGCCGAAAATGAAATTATTGCTAATGCCAGCTCAAGTGGCTCAATAAAATACAGTGGAAGTCCTAAAATAGTTGATATTGACAAATCATCAAGTGGAAGCGTTCATAAAAAAGATTAAATACATTTTACAACCTCTATAAACCTTATATTATGAAAACCCTTAAAATAATTGCAGTCTTTATAGCATTTAGCTTAACAACCCAGATTTTTGCTCAAGAAAAAACCGAAAGACGAAATGTTACCGGATTTTCAGGCGTTGATGTTAGTGAAGGAATTAAAGTTGAGCTTACTTACGGTGAAAAAGAATTTGTTGAAGTTACTGCCGACGAAGAATACATTGATCGAATTGTAACCAAATTAAATGGAGAAGAACTTGATATTTATGTGAAAGGAAACAACTGGAATAGTTGGAATAAAAACATTTTAGTTAAAGTAACTGCTACTAAGATAAACAAGATTAAAGTTAGCAGTGGAGCCAACGTCGTATCACAAAACTTAATAGAAAGTGAAGCACTAAAAATGTCTTTAAATTCCGGAGCACATATGAAGATAGCTTTTAAAGCACCTAAAGCTTCTTGCGAAGCTAGTAGCGGTGCAAATGCGACTCTTAAAGGTTCAGCCAAGGTTTTTAAGGCCGATGCAAGTAGCGGGGCTGGTATAAACGCAAGCGAAGTGAAGGCTGTTAGTGTAAATGCCGATGTATCGAGTGGCGCGCATATTTCAGTTCATGCTGAAGAAGAAATTGAAGCCGATGCCAGCTCAGGTGGCTCTATTAAATATACAGGTAGCCCAAAAATGGTTGATGTTGATAAATCATCGGGCGGAAGCGTTCGCAAAAAAGATTAAATATTAAACCCTTTAAAACTAATAATGCTAAGAATTTCAATTATTCTTAGCATCAATAAAAAACCATTACGATACCCTTTAAACCGAATAAAACATTTAAGTCACTATCATTAACCCTGATAGTGACTTTTTTTATTATTGTAAATGAGCATCCTCAATTATTGTATTTATAAGTCTATTTAAAGGGTACATTGCTTTATGTATGGTAACAAGTTTTTCAACCAAACTACTACTTTCAATTTCTTTTTTAGATAGCTCGTAAAGTACCATGTAATTCTTATGTTTCAACAAATCTATATGCTCAAAGTCTTTGGGAAACCCTTTAGGTGCAAGTTTAAGTTTATTCTCGAACCAAAGACCATCAAAATATTTTTTAAACTCCTTTTCATCTAAAATTTCCAGTAGCTCTTCAGGCACCTGATAAAATTCGGTACGTAAAGCTTTTAGTATAGCTGGTTCAGGCATATAAATTCCTCCACCTACAATACTTTTGCCACTGGGTTCCACATGAAAATAGAAACCAGCATGTTTGCTTTTTCTACCACCCGGAGCCATATGAGCCCCAAAATGAGTTTTATAGCGTGTTTTATCTTTCGAAAACCTCACATCGCGGTAAATCCGGTAAACGCAATCTTTCGCCATAAGCCCGTTTAATAAAGGTTCTGTTTGAGCTAATCGGGGTATTAAATCATCAATAAACTGTTTAAAATCGTCATTAGCTAACTGAAAGCGTGACTTATTACTGGTAAACCAATCTTTATTATTGTTTTTATACAAATCGGTCAAAAAGGGAATTACATTTTCTTTAAGCATCATAATAATTTTTAGTTTCGAGCATAGCATCAATAGTAAAAAATTAATACTAAAATAATCACTAATTTTGTAATATGAACCATAAACAAAAATATGCTATAATAGTTGCAGGTGGAAGCGGAAAACGAATGGGGAATGAAGTACCCAAACAATTTTTAGAAGTTGCAGGCTTACCCATATTAATGCATACCATAAACTGTTTTTTTAGTTTTGATTCTGAAATAAAAATAGTAGTAGTATTACCCGCAAGTCAGCACAGCTACTGGAATAAGCTAATTGAAAAACACAGCTTTTCAATTCAACATCAAGTAACCAAAGGGGGTATTGAACGTTTTTATTCGGTGCTAGCCGGTCTCAAATTTACTGATTCAGATTCGTTAATAGCCATACATGACGGCGTGCGTCCACTTGTTAGCAAAAAAACTCTTGAAAATTGTTTTGCTACGGCCATCAGTAAAGGTTCAGCGATACCTGTGGTGCCAGCAACCGAATCTATTAGAAAAGTACATAATGATGTAAATAAGGCCGTGAACCGCAGTCACTATTTTATGGTTCAAACCCCACAAATTTTTCAAGCAGAAATTCTAATTAATGCATATAAACAAGAATATGATTGCACTTTTACCGATGATGCCAGTGTGGTTGAAAAAGCCGGCAACCCAATTCATTTAGTTGAAGGCAATGTAGAGAATATCAAAATTACCAGACCCATAGACTTGAAAATTGCAGAAATCTTATTGCAGAAATAATACCATCAGTAAGCTTTTTATTGCCTTTGGGTTCATCTCTACAACAATCACTAAATGCTATTCGTTTAGTTTTAATAATACCCAAATTGAGCGATTCGCTATCGCAAATCTGCTCAATCGACTGAGGTCTTGTAAGGTTTTCATACTTTTCGTTTCCCCGAAATAATCGGGGCAGGCTACTCAAAATGTGA
>JAQICC010000098.1 GCA_027858735.1 Salinivirgaceae bacterium | reverse complement strand
CATTATGAAAGTGTAGCTACAGAACTAGGAAAAATATTGGAGTTTACCCCTATAAATCCTCGTTTTCTTGTAGTATGTTCCGTTTTACCGAACCATACGAACAATACACACAGCAATCTTCCTGCTTTGGTTTCAAAACGGTTTGACAATTTGTACATTCATAAAAAAACTGACAAGAGTCAGTTGGCATAGTTTCTTCTTTTTTAAATCCACAATACGGACAGGTAATGATTGATTTGTACTGCATTGTTCTCATAAAACTTTTATTTAATATTTCCACTTATTAGCCAACTTAACCAACGATAACATTACAGGAACTTCAACTAATACTCCAACTACAGTTACTAATGCCGCAGGTGATTGTAATCCAAATAAGGCAATGGCAACAGCAACAGCCAATTCAAAGAAGTTGCTAGCCCCAATCATTGCAGCAGGTGAACAAATTGCGTGAGGTAACTTTAGTTTTCTACCACCAAACCATGTTACAAAGAATATAAAGTAGGTTTGAATGATTAATGGAACTGCTACAAGTAATATAATTAGAGGGTTCTCGGTAATGGTATTACCCTGAAATGCAAATAGTAAAACCAATGTTAGCAATAAAGCTAAAATAGAAACTGGTTTTAACTTAGGTAAGAACACGTTTTTAAACCATTCAGCTCCTCTTTTTCGAATAAGACTTTTATTGGTAATGTATCCAGCCACTAATGGAACTACCACGAATATAACAACACTTGCAACTAAAGTATCGTAAGGTATTTCGATATTAGTAATACCTAACAATAAACCAACGATGGGTACAAAAGCTACCAAAATAATAAGGTCATTAACTGAAACCTGAACTAAGGTGTAGTTTGGGTCGCCATCTGTAAGATAACTCCAAACAAATACCATTGCCGTACAAGGTGCAGCACCTAATAGAATTGCACCTGCAATATATTCGCCTGCTAACTCCGGTGCAATGAAAGCGGCATATATTTTCGTAAAGAAAATCCATGCAAAAAAAGCCATAGTAAAGGGTTTGATTAACCAATTAACCACTAAGGTTAATATCAATCCTTTAGGGCTTTTCCTTACATCCTTAATGCTCGAAAAATCAATTTGAAGCATCATAGGATAAATCATTAACCAAACTAATATGGCTACAGGAATGTTGACATTGAAAACTTCCAAGTCGCTTAGAACCTTTACGCTATCGCCAGCAAAATTACCAATAAAGATACCAGCTCCAATACATAGAGCCACCCATAATGTTAGGTACTTTTCAAAAAAACCGATGTGCTTTTTCTCTGTTGCCATAATCTTATAATTGTGGTTTTATTTGTTCAGTATAAAGCTTGTAAAAGCCATCTTTAATCTGGTCACGCACACGAAGAAACTCACTCCAAATAAATTCATCCGTACCTGTGGCATGTGATGGGTCATCGAAGCCAATATGTATGCGATTTTTCACTTTACCCATAAAAGCAGGACATGCTTCGTTAGCTCCACCACAAACAGTAACAACATAATCCCACTCTTCGCCTAGGTATTTTTCAACCGAATCAGAGGTGTGATTGCTAATATCTAAACCGATTTCGCCCATAGCTTTTACGGCTTTGGCATTTAGTTTACCTGATGCTTCTGTTCCTGCTGAACGAACGTTAAGATTGGCATCAAATGATTGTAAAAAACCATGAGCCATTTGACTTCGGCAGCTATTGCCTGTGCATAAAATTAAAACTTTCATCTCTATTGATTTTTATTTATTTACATGTATAATTTTCAGTATCAAAATTGCCTAGAAAACAGTTTAGCACATTTTTGAGTAAGGCAATTTTCTCAGAATTTAAGCAATACTTTGTTGTAACCCCCTCGGTATGCCCCTTTATTAAACCAATGTCTTTTAATTCCTTTATATGCTGATTTACTGTGGTTCGACCAAGCGGTAATTCATCTGATATATCGCCTGTAATACAGGATTTAGATTCTGCTAAGAACTTTAATATTTGCAAACGTGCAGGATGTGCCAAAGCCTTGAAAAAGTTAGCTTGTTCACTCAGTTCTTTATCGAATAATTCGGACTTTGCTTGTGCCATAATTGTTTTATTTGACGCAAATATACGTCAAATATTTAATATGACGTATATGTACGTCATAAATTTAGACGAATAAAAAAACCGAGCAAATAAACCCGGTTCTATTTATGTGTTTAATATGAGCATGGTTAGCTTGCAGCACAATCAATACAAACTTTTTTGTCTCCTTTAATTCTTCCGTATTCCATTACAGTCATTTCGCCACACTCTTCGCATACAAAACTATCGAAACTGTCTTTTTTAGGTTCAAGCTTATAATCAAAAACTTCTGAGATAGTCATCATTTTTTCTTCAGGAGCTGCCATCACCATTTTCACTAAAGGCTCAACCACTTCATCAGGAACTTGAGTTGGTGGCACTCCTTTTTCGCGGTAATCGGTAAAAAAAGCTGATTTTTTGTTGGCTAACATAGCCTCGGCTTTTGGAGTAACCCGAACAGCCCGATTGGTTTTTTTATCGACTAAAGTTAATGCCCATTTTCCTTTGTGGGTTTTAATAATATTACCTTTACCAAGGGTGAACCTGTGATTACCTGTACACCATCTGCAAAACAAGTGGCGCAATGATTTTCTCCTAAATCTAAAATAGCCAATAAAGCCCCGTCACCAGTGCGTTCAACTCCAAGTTTATTCATTGCTGCTGCGGCCACTCTTAAACCATTTGGCATTGCAGGACACTTGTGTCCATGAAATTTTTGCCCGAATTCGAGCCATTCTTGTGGATTTACCATAATTTTAAATTTTAAAATGTTAATAAATAATTTGTTTGTTATCGCTAACCGAATATTCCGGTTGAATGGTAACATGCCCAATTTTATACCGGGCAAGTACTTCTTTTATTTTTGTTAAGACTATTTCAAACTCACTGATTTTAACGTCCCTTTTTAAATCAACATGCGCTTCAAACATGATATCGTGTTCATTTATTTGCCAGATATGTACGTGATGGATATTTTCTATTTCAGTAATACCTTCCACTTCCGAAACAATTTTAGGCAGCTCAATTTCTGATGGAGTAAACTGCATGATAATACGAAGGGCAGATTTAAAAATTCCCCAACTGGCGTAGAGCAAATAAATGGCAATGGCAATCGAAAAAACCGAATCAACCCAATACCATTGCAAATATTTCATTACCAAACCACCTATTAATACGGCAATTGATGTGAGCATATCGCTAAACAAATGCAGGTAGGCTGATTTCATATTCATATTATCGTGGGCATCGTTGCGAATAAACAAAACACTCAATCCGTTTACTACGATACTTGCCAGTGCAAGCCAGATTACCCAATCAGCGGCAACAGTTATTGGATGGATAAAACGCTGAATACCTTCGTAAAGAATAAAAAATGCCAGCACCATTAAGGTTGCCGAATTAATAAACGCTGCAATTATTTCGGAGCGTTTAAATCCGTAAGTTTGGTTGTCGGTTGCCTTTCGTTTAGTGAGCTTATTTGCTATATAACTTACTATCAATGAAATTACATCGCTAAAATTGTGGGTAGCATCGCTGATAAGAGCTATACTTCCAGAAATAATACCTCCAATGAGTTCGGCAAGCGTAATCGCAACATTT
Organism: Salinivirgaceae bacterium; assembly: GCA_027858735.1. Classification (GTDB taxonomy): domain Bacteria; phylum Bacteroidota; class Bacteroidia; order Bacteroidales; family SZUA-534; genus GH45. The sequence continues at coordinate 1,559 of JAQICC010000098.1, read as the reverse complement.
AAAGCAATTGACCAGCCTAAATTTTTTCCACTTACTTCGTGGTGATGATGATGTTCTGTTTTGTTTTCCATAATTCTTAATTAAAGTACTCAAGTTTCGCAGTTCATTAAGTAGTTGAAAATTAAGAAAAAAAGCATAAAAAAACAGCATAGATATTTGGCTAATAGTCTAAATTTTAGTATATTAGCGAAGTTTCCAAACACAAATACTATGCTGCACTGTAAAGATATAAATAAGATTTCAGAATTAAAAAACGGTTTTACCCATAGGTGGTTAGAACCGGATTTTATTTCCAGCTCTTTGAAATGTTTTACATTTTCGAGCCTCTGCCGAATTGTATCAGAAGTCAAGGTTAAAGGATATAGCTTTGAGTGGGTCATGACGATCCTGCTCTCCATGCCATTTCTTACAACCACTACTGTAAATTCCATGCTAAATGGGTGCGTTAAGCATCATATTGAGGCCGGAAAAGACACGTTTTATCGGATAAAGAACAACCAGTCAATATGTTGGCGCATGTTGTTGTGGTTATTTGCTGCTAAATTCAAAGCATTGACCAGCAATAGATTAGAGGAGTCAGGAAGACCAAGGTGTATGATTTTTGACGACACCATTTTATCAAAAACCGGAAAGAACATTGAGAAAGTGTCAAGGGTCTTTGATCATGTAACACAAAGATATGTTTTAGGCTTCAAACTACTGCTTATGGGGTATTGGGATGGGGTATCCTTTGTTCCGCTTGATTTTTCAATGCACCGTGAGGGTGGCAAAAACAAAGACAAGCCCTTTGGTTTTACAAAGAAGGAACTAAAGAAACAGCATAAGACAAAAAGACAAAGTGGTTCATTTTCAGACGAAAGGGTCCGGGAGGCTGACATGTCAAAAATAGACTGCGCTATAAAAATGTTTCGAAGAGCCATCTCACAAGGTTTCATGGTCGATTATGTTCTAATGGATAGCTGGTTTACCTGTGAAGCCTTTATTAATGCAGTATTATCCGTAAAAAAGCATACGGTACACCTAATTGGCATGTACAAAATTGCAACAACTAAGTTTGAATACAATAACGGAATGTACACACACAAACAGATACGGAACATGACAGGCAAACCCAAACGTTGTCGTAAGCTTGGATTTTATTACACCGAAGCCCTTGTTTGTTTTAAAGGAAAATCAATTAAGCTGTTTTTCAGCAAACAAGGCAAAAACGGAAAGTGGAAAGTATTTCTATGCACCAATACGCAATTATCGTTTATACAGATGATTGAAATTTACCAAACACGTTGGACTATCGAGGTATTCTTTAAAGAATCGAAACAATTGTTGGGGCTGGGTAAATGCCAGTCCAATAGCTTTGATGCCCAGATTGCTGATGCTACCATTACGATGGTACAACACATTCTCTTGACCATGAAGTACCGGATTGAAAACTACGAATCAATGCCCGGACTCTTCTCTGGTTTAATAGAAGACACCACAAAGCACCGCCTTGACCAGCGCTTATGGGGATTGTTTATAGAACTTTTGCAAATTATTACAGTCATTGTTGACGATCTTGA
>JAQICC010000156.1 GCA_027858735.1 Salinivirgaceae bacterium | reverse complement strand
CAAGTATTAAGGCATTTTTTGAAGATATGGTTTGGTTAATCAGGAATTATAAACATTTGGGACATCTTGCCATTGTCGCTCATTCAAAAATAGTAAAAGTATTAGTTCCAATTGACAACCTTTTTTTTGAGCGAGCAAGCAAAGGAAGACACGAACGTTATTTTGATATTTCCCAAATAGAAGAAGCCTTTGACTTCGTAAACCCCAAATGAGGATAATCCTTTGATGGACTTGCCTACCGGACAGGCAGGTATTTCTGAAAAAAAGGGAGTTTCTTTACTAACAATGGATGTATGGGAATATGCTTCTAATTTAAAATATCAGAACAAAAGACCTGATTACTAAAGGCCTTTTTACATTACTCACAACCCTATATTTCTTGGTGTAATTCTGATATTTTTAGGTTTTTATTTAATTATTATAAACACCACAACAGCTATAATTGTTTTTACAGGAATAACTAGTTATTCAAGTACAAGTTAGACTTGAGGAAGAGTTTTTTTTGAAAGAGTTGAGTGAAGAATACAGTTTATAGATGAAAAAAACAAAAAGGTGGTTATTTTAACAACTTAGATTATGGCACATCCTCACGAACATTCGCATGGTAACATTCATACACCAAGATCAAATCACAATAACGCATTTGTCATTGGAATAGGTTTGAATATAACTTTTGTTGCAGTTGAAGTTTTCTATGGATTAATGGCAAATTCGTCTGCTTTATTGGCTGATGCTGGTCATAATACAAGTGATGTACTAAGTTTAATATTTGCATGGGGTGCTATTTGGTTAGCAACTAAAAAACCAAAAGGCAGATACACTTATGGATTTAAGAAAACTACGATTTTAATTTCAGTACTAAATGCTTTCTTACTTTTTGGAGCTGTAATTGCTATAGGTTGGGATGCAATAGCCAAATTAATAAACCCAGAACCAGTAGCTGGAACTTATGTTATGATTGTTGCAGGAATTGGAGTGATAATTAATACCATTACGGCATTTATGTTCCTAAAAGGGCAAAAGGACGACCTTAATATAAAAGGGGCTTTTCTACACATGGCAGCTGATGCAGGAGTCTCGTTAGGTGTTGTAATATCGGGACTGCTGATATTGAAAACTGGACTACAATGGATTGACCCTATGATGAGTTTCATAATCATACTTGTAATATTATGGGGAACATGGAAACTATTCGCCGAATCTATTAGACTTGCATTAGACGCTGTACCAAAGAATATAGATTTGGAAGAGGTAAAAGCTTCCATTCTTAATCATCATGAAGTTGAAGCCATACATGATTTGCATATTTGGGCAATGAGTACATCAGAAAATGCCCTTTCAGCTCATTTAATTGCACCTAATTCAAATCAAGATAAACTATTAAATGATATTCAAAATATAGTATCAAAGCAATACAACATAAAGTACTTAACAATACAGATAGAAAAGGACAATTCACAATTAAATTGTTTGGAATTGAAAACGTAATGTTCTTACGTAATTCCCGATCCCGAGTGCTCGGGAGGTATGCATGTTGTCAACATTAAAAGCAAGCTTAAAACAGCCTATGTGCAACAACTAAATAATGGAATAAAGGCCATTAAAAATGCCTTCGAATCAGTTTGTGAATTAGCCTTGGGAGGAACAGCTGTTGGCACAGGACTAAACACCCCAAAAATTTATGATGTATTAGTAGTACAAAAAATTGCTGAGCTCACTGGTTTTCCATTTATTACTGCACCAAATAAATTTGAAGCTATTGCTGCACATGTTGCTATGGTTGAATTATCGGGAGCATTAAAACGTTGTGCTGTTTCGTTGATGAAAATAGGAAATGATATACGTATGTTGAGTTCGGGCCCCGGCATTGGTGAAATCATTATTTCAGAAAATGAACCGGGTTCATCTATTATGCCAGGAAAAGTAAATCCTACCCAAACTGAAGCTTTAACAATGGTATGTGCCCAAATAATGGGAAATGATGTAGCAGTATCTATAGGAGGATCAAACGGTCACTTTGAATTAAACCTAAGTTGAGCGATTCGAACAAAGTGAAGAGACGCTTTATTTAGGTATAACCTCGACCTCAGTCGATTGAGCAGATTTGCGATAGCGAATCGCTCAATTTGGGTTAAATGTTTTTAAACCACTTATCGCCACTAATGTATTACAATCGGCTCGTTTGATTGGTGATGCTTGTGTTTCATTTAACAATATGTGTGCAGAAGGCATTCGTCCAAATATTCCCGTAATAAAACAATACCTGGAAAATTCGCTAATGCTGGTAACGGCTCTCAATACGCATGTAGGTTATGAAAATGCCGCTAAAATTGTAAAGAAAGCGTATGCAGAGAATAAAACATTGTGGAAAGCCGCGGTAGAACTCAATTTTATGACCCATAAGCAATTTGATGAGTGGGTGAAACCTGAAGATATGTGTGGAGCAATGGATTAGAGTCTGTCTATAAATTCCATTTTCATCGTTACGCTTGCCAATAAAATGCTCATTTACACAAGTTAGACTCCGCTTTTACTGACTTCACAAGCCTCGAAAATGAAATCTATAGTCCAGTCTCTTTAAAAACGGTGACTATATGGAAAGACACTAGTGTCAAGTCAAGCATGATAATACGGGATAATTACCTTTATTCCCCCTTCGCCTCCCGAGAAATCGGGACAAGTTATCGGCACTTTACCGATGTAAAATCGGCACAGGCTCCCTAGGAGAAGACTCGCCCGCTTCCGCTTTGTAATTCTCTCCTGGGAGAGATGCCCGCAGGGCAGAGAGGGAATTAAATAATCCATAAAAACCCGAAACTTGATTCTTGACTTAACACTAGTGTCAAGTCAAGTATGATATTTTGGGTTTTCTTAAATATGATATTCCCCCTTCCCCGCCGCGGCCGGGACTTTACCGAAGCAAGTTCGGTAAAGGCTCCCCAGGGGAAGACTCCATCGATCAATCGGAGCAAGTTCTCCCTTGGGGGAGAAACCCGTAGGGAGAGGGGGAATTGTAAATTTTAACCCGAAACTAAAAGCTTGACATGACACTAGTTAGTGTTCTGTTGCTTCTATATTTTGCAATCCAGCGCACCTGCACTCTGCCAACAACCATTGTTCAGCAATTCATAAAGCTTTTTTATTAGCTTATATTAATTATGAAAAGTGTGAATCATATAAGCTTATTCATAAATTATGTAATGAATACATCGGTTTTACAGCCTAGCTTTACATTTTATAAATTTAATATTAGGTAAAATTATGAAAACTAA
>JAQICC010000115.1 GCA_027858735.1 Salinivirgaceae bacterium | reverse complement strand
TAGCTAATTTTATATTTCAATCCTCTATTTTGATAACCACCACTTGATGAGATATATTCTAATTCAATTAAAGCATTCAAATATCTAAAAAGACTGGTTTTGCTAAGATTTAAAGCCTGCCTAACTTCCCTTTGTGTAAACTCATAATTCTGCGGATTCTCTTTCTCTAAAACGTATTCTTTTAGTTCTTCAAAGAACTGCCGTAAACTCCCATCCAATTCATCAACTTTCAAAAAAATACTATCGAACATTATTTCTACTGCTATTTTTAGATCCTCAGGTTCAGTAATAAGTCTGTCCTGCTGGTCTTTATTTCGGTTGTACTGGTTAATTAAAGTAACCTGCTTCACAAAGCTTAAAAACAACTCGTGCAATCTCCTTATTTTATGGGCTTGGGGTGGTAGTTTTATTTTGTCAGCGTATGGATTAATTACCTTTTGTGGCTTTAGCATTCTAATACAGTTCTGCAGAAATTCTTTGGCTTCGTTTTCTTGTTCTTTGTCGGCTATTCCGCTGGCTGCTTTGCTTTGGTATGCTATAATATTTTGGGTTTGTTCCAGGCTTTCATCAACGGCAACAATAAACATACGGCTCATATTATCTTCATAAATTTGACCGTGCGTAGTAGCGCAAATACTTGCCATTGGTCCGCGGACAATGCGCTGCGCACTTCTAATGTTTCCGTTTTCATCTTTCTGACTAGTGCTGCTGCTTAGTTGATTGTTACTTATCAGCTCACGCCATGCAAACAAAGCTTCCTCTTTCAAACCGTCAATATCTTCCAAGCAAACCAACTTTCCTCTAAAAAAGTATTCATCGTAATTGTAAAAGCTATTTTCGGTAACTCTGGTAAATTTCACCACTCGTTCGTTTGGCATTAAAGCGGCTATTCTGCTAAGTAAATGTGTTTTTCCACTTCCGCTACTGCCTTGTATTAAAGCATGCAAGGTGTCGGACATTTTATGACTGGTGGCGATTACAAACAAAAACAGACGGTTATTTTCTTCGCCTACAATGCCCGCTTTGCCAACTAATTCATTTAGCCTAGTAACTAAATTGCTAGAACTTAAAAACTCTTTGCATTTGGCTTGTTCTGAAAAACTTAATGCTTTGTCGTTGTTGGCTTCTTCAGTAGTTTGTTGCAATTGATTATCTCGGTATTCCTCTAAAAGGTCAGTTAATTGTGAAAGGTCATTTTCTACTAAATCGCTTCTTAGCTCTAGCTTTTCGCTTGCTTCTCGGGCTTCTTTTCGGGTTTGCTTTTCTTCGTATAAATCGAGGCGACAGCGGTATTTTGTAGCCGTTTCTAAATCTTGCACATCCAGACTAATTACCATTTTATCAAAGGTTTTAGGTAGGCTGCCTTTAACGATGTAACGGGCGGTTTGGCTTTCATAAATAATCTTGTTCGCTTGTTCTGTGTTTAATGGAGATAAGGTTTCAGGGTGGCAAGGTTCTTTTATGGTTTCAGGAGTGTAAGATTGGTTGGTTTCTAGATTAATGGGTGTCGAGCCGCTCGACCTTTCCGCGATTAGTTGCAGTATTGCTTCCTTTCCGTAATTCACAAACAAACTGTTTACGTCTTCGCCATCAGGAGTTGGAACAATGGATATTTTACAAAGCTCTTTTAGTTCTTCAGCGTATTTGCTTGCTCCATCACGACCAGCTGCATCGCCATCAAAAAAGAAAATAATTTTCTGCAGGTTTTCAAGTTCCTTGATTGCTGCTTTGTGTTCAGCTGTTAATCCGTTGGTTCCATAAGCTGAAAGCATTTCAAAATCTTTCAACTCTTCTATTTGCAACAAACTTGCACTATCTATTATAGCTTCAGTAATTATTAAGGTTTCAGTATTCTCATTTGGATAACCAGGATATAAACCGCTTCTGTTCTCGCTGTAGTAGTGTTTACCAAATTCTAAACCATGCCCTTTGCTTTCTTCAACTCTTCGACCATACAAACTAACAACATTACCACTTTTGTCTTTTAATGGAAAGATTACACACTGCTTTAGTTTCTTCCAACCAATGCCGCTATTGTAGCCTACTTCTAATGAGGCTGCTGAGCGGAGTCGAAGCAAACCTCGTTGCTTTAGGTATTCCAAAGCTTTAGGGCTGCGTGGGAGGCTTTCTTTTTGCTTTGCAAACAAAGCTTCAAAGTCTACCTCCGTTACGCTGCCCCGCTTTTCTGCAATCCCCATTGCATCAGTATTGTTTGTTTCTTTAGTTCCTATTAACTCCGTTGCCTTTTTCAAAGCTGCGTGCTTGCTGCAATTCTCTTTGTTTTGTATAAATTGTATTTGGTCGCCAGTTTTGCCACAGCCAAAGCAGTTGTAGGTATTGGTCTCGGGGTATATCTTACAGCTGGGTTTATCATCGTCATGGAATGGGCATTTAATATGGCTATGCTTATCAACTTTAATTTTGTAATGTGCCAAAACCGTACTTATTGGCAAATTATTTTTGATGTCAGGGATTTGCATTTGAAAAAAAAATTAAATTTTTTGTTTAAAACTATCAGACACAAAACTATCTTATAATTTTTAAAACACCAAAAACTATCCGCTTTATTTATATCCTATAATTATGTAATTTTGCAGCATTCAAGAACTTTAGTTTATTTAAGTGTCTCGTAGTTATGGAAGTAGGTAGAATTATAGCTGATTTAAGAAAATCTAAAAATATGTCGCAAGGCGATTTAGCCAAACAAACGGGTATTTCTCAAGTTATGGTAGGTAAGTATGAGCGTGGCGATGCAATACCATCTATTGAAGTGGCGAAAAGGATTGCTGATGCTTTGGAAGTTTCGCTTGATTACCTTGTGGGCGAAGGTATAAATAGTAAGTTTGATAAAAACACACTAAAACGCATTGAAGAAATAGAACTTCTAGACGACGATAAAAAACGCACCCTATTTGATGTAATTGATACTTTTATAAGAGAATCAAGGGGAAGAAAAGCTTTTGCATTGTAGCTTATTTCTGAGTTTCCATCTCTTTTATTAGAGCTACCCGATCTTTGTCTTTAGGACTAATTACAACATCTTCATTGGTAATTTCAAGAACCTTGTAGCTTTGAAGCATTTGATTATACCACTCAAACTGACCGAAAAATTCCTGCAAATCATTACTTTTAAACTTATAACCCTGTCGTGCAAAAAAAGCATTGCGGAGAATTCGAAGTTGTTCTTTATCCAACTTTTTTAACTCTTTTGATTCAGTACTATAAAGCAAATTTTCGGTTATAAAAGTATTTGCAAATGGTTTTTCATTGTTTGAAAGGTTTACCATAACAAGATTATCGCTAATTACCCTGTTATCTATTGTTGTGAAAACTTCATTGTTAAAATCAGGCAGTTCCTTTAAGCAATATCTGGAATTTCCAGTTGCATCATCTTTGCATGTATTGAGTATCTTATATTCATCATCATATTTAATTATTTGAGGATTAAATTGATCGTTTGTTATTTTATATGTTTTATTACTTGTATTATAATAAACATTTTGCAGATGTCCATCTATCGAAATACGAGTATAAATAATTTCCGTATTTGGTATTGGCATCCACGTCTCTACAGCTTCTTCCAGCAATAATTCAGGATTATTCCAATCACCTATTTTTACTTTATATATGTCTAATGGGTAATGAGTGTACTCTGGATTGATATGGTAAGTTGAAAAATAAGCATAATCACCAACACAAATAGGAAAGTTACCAATTATCGGCAATTTTATTCTTTCGTATGACAATTTGTTTTTATGAAAATACTCAAGCCGTGCTGATTTTTCATCAGTGGGGGAAATTAATAATTCATTTTTTACACTTACTGCGAAACTACTGTAAAAAACATCTTCTTCAAATTCAAATTTATTTATTTTATTATCACAATGCATTGTTAAGATCTGTCCTCCAAAATAACTATCATAACCTATACATTCATCCTTAATAAATAAGGCATCACCTTCCAACTTTCTGTCAACTTCCCTATAGAGAGTAAATGTTATCATACCATTGTTTGCTTCTGCAATATATAGATTGCCAGGCTTCTCGTTTATCGAATAATCGTATTGACTTAAAGGGTTACAAACAAAAACAGGTATATTATCTACAAACCCTATAAAAGAAAAAGCATCATAATTATAATTTGCTACTTTTTGAGAATGCACAGACAATGCTAATAAGCTTAATATTAAAACTAAATATTTTTTCATAATCTTTTTATCTCTTATTGTATTTATACCAATTAACCTCCTTTAGTGTTGAAGGAGCCCATGTAAGTCTACGAATCTTTTTAAAGTTACTCCCACATTCAAGTGCAACAGGGACATGAACTATAACACCATTAATCTTTACTACCTTATTCTTTCCAGTTGCACTTATTGTCTCATCCATATTTTCAGGCATAAGCATGCAAACATGCCCACTACTTTCAGGATTTGTATTTTCATATGCCCCAATAATTATAGCTCCATCATTTACGTCTTCTTGCATTTTTGCAAAATCAGGGTAATCATGCCCAGTAACATCACTAATAGGCGTAAAACCACCTAAACCATCTTCAAGACTCCTTGCCATTGTATTCGCATTTCCATTACCGTCCACTTGTCCTTTCAAGAATGTTGTACTAGAACCATTACATTCTCCTTCAAATGTATCATCAAGACATCCTCCTGTTTTTGGGAATAGTACTGGATCATCTGTATAATAATAAAACACAGCTCTAGTCCCTACATTGCACCTTGCGGGAGCTGTTTCCCCTTTGGCCGAAGTTAAAGCATTCTTTATTGCTTGATTCGCTGAAGTCTTAAACTTTTCCATAAATGTAGAAAACAAATAACTTTTTAGTTCATCGAATTCAGACTCTTTGACCTTAACATAAAACTCTTTAAAAAATTGCTCTTCATTTACAACCTCAATACCTTCATAATACAAATTCCTCTCACCAAACTGCATTTGTATAATATTGTTACCATCTTCTACTTTTGCTTCTTCATTAGCCAAATCTGGGGTAAGCTTTATACTACATTCTTTCTGACCTGTTTTTTCATTCAAACTACAGTCATTGTCTCTAAAATAGCTTGCTATTTCTATAAAGCTATAGTTAATTCCTCCAATCTCAACTTCATCAGAAATCAAGTTATATTCTTTATTAAAAGAAATAAATTCCAAATCATCTCTGTTTCCATTTCGAATTACCTTTAATACTTCACTAACTTCATCAATAGTCTTTTCTTCAATAGATTCCCGATAAATGCCCAAATATTTCAACCATGTTTCCTTAATATCATTAATAGAATAATTATCAGTAGGTAGAACCTGAATCATCATGGTAGGTTTCGCTTTGTCTTTTTCGTAAAAAGCAATCACCAAATAATTTGAAAACAAAGCATCGTCACAATATATATGTTCAATATTAACTTTATCAGCTAAAACATCTATATCAGACACCTCCCGTTTTGTTAGTATATTTAACAGGCTTGAAGTTTGCCCATCGCCATATATAGCAATCGGATATGTATCATCTACTATGGTACATTTGGCTAAATAAATGTGCTTCTGTTTAAGAACAATCTTTCCTACCTTTTCATTTGGAACAGTTGACTTAATAGCAGAAATAGCATATGTTTCTTTCAAAACATCATCAGATTTCTTGTTCCTAATTTTCCATTCTCTCATCCAATTTATACTTTCCTCCGTATTACTTTCAATTTCAGATTCAGTAAGGTTTAGATCAATAGCATCTCCAACTTGCCCTCCTACAATACCATAATAATTTGTAAGCGGTACTTCAAATTCTGTATTGTAGTTGTCATAAATATGATCAAAGAGAAGGGTATATTGCTCATTTATAGGGCTAAATGTTGCCTCCGACTCACTCTCATCAACTCCCCAAGCAAACAAAATCCTTTCCGGATCATGAATAAGATCCCATTGGTAATGCCATCAAAACACAAAAATCAACCCACCGTCAACTACACTACACAGTTTAATTGTGGTTTTTCAAAGAACGTATGTTGTATTTTACCGCAA
>JAQICC010000080.1 GCA_027858735.1 Salinivirgaceae bacterium | reverse complement strand
GGAGCAGGTTGTGGGCATATTGCTCCCGAGTCGCTAGTAGTAAAAATTAAAAACTCTGGGTACGATGAGCTATCTGGACCTATACCTATTGAATTCTCAACTGATGAAGGGCTAACATGGACTACCAATAATTATACAGAGGCATTAGCCAAAGATGAAATTGCTGAATTTACCTTTAGTAGTTTAATTGATTTAACCACCCCTGGCGAACATCATATAATGGTACGCACTGCATATCCTGATGATGAGGATACCTCAAATAATCTTTTTGACACCACTTTATATATATTACCTACCTACTCCTTACCTTACTCCGAAAACTTTGAAAGTGGCGATGGCTATTGGAACCCAGGCGGTTCCGACACTTGGGAACTTGGATTACCTGAAGGAACAGTTATTGATGCTGCCTATTCGGGAACTAATGCCTGGGCAACAAAACTTGACGAAAATTACCCCAACAACGATAGCTGTTGGATTGAAAGTCCTTGCATTAACTTTACCAATATTAATAAGCCCATTTTTGAGGCTATGATAAAAAGCCGAACAGAACTTACTAAAGATGGGCTAACCTTACTATACTCCATTGATGAAGGTACTACTTGGAAAACCACCCCAAAAGTTGAAACTTTTGACTGGAATTGGTACGACCAAAATATAGATGCGCTTGGTACCGCAGGTTGGGATTCTGTAAAATCTGATTGGTTTATGGTACGCCAAACCCTACCTGAAGAAACAGAAGGTATTAACCCCATCAAATTCCGCTTGGTATTTGCATCTGATGCCCAAAACACCCACGAAGGTTTTGCTATTGACGATATTCGCATTTACGAAGCTCCGTCCGATGCCGGAGTACTAGCTATTACTTACCCGCCCGACACCTGCTATTTGAGCACAACTGAAAATATTAAAGTTTCCATTAAAAACTTTGGAATACGCGATTTTAAACCAAACGATAATTTACTTACAAAACTTAAATTAAATGGTGAATTGCTTTTAAGTGAAACATTTAATGTTAGTAGCAATGTAGCAACTGGCGACTCTGCTGAATTTACCTTTACCAATACGCTTAATATGCGCGATAGTGGTGCTTACAATTTTACCATTTTTACTGATATTGTTGGCGACTCAAGCCAATATGAGAATGGTGGCGTTAACGACACCCTTAAAGTAACTACTCGGGTTAATGGCATGCCTGATTATACATTGGGGCCTGATATTGGAACAAAAGCCCCAATAAGTATTGATATTGACGCTGGCACTGGATATGACGCCTATTTATGGAACACAGGAGATGCAAATCAAATCTTAAACGTAAGTGTATCTGATACTTTCTCTGTTACGGTGACCAAAGGCTTTTGCAAAGCTAGCGACACAATAATAGTATTTCCTTCAAACACAAATATTGGGGTGGATTCAATATTCACTTTAAACAATTCATGTTTTGGAGAGTCTCCTGGTGTGCTAATAGTTGTAGTAAAGAATTTTAATTCAGATACCATATATAGAGCAGGTGATACTATTCAAGTCGGTTACCAAATAAATAATGCAAATAAAGTTATTGAAACCTATACTTTTCAAGATACTGACACACTAAGTACTATAGATTCAGTTATCTATGAATTTAATGCTCAACCAAACGTTGCTGAAGCTGGAACAAAACATATTAAATGTTTTACCAGTTTCACTCCTGAAATAGATTATAGTAACGACACTACTGAAACCTCCATTGATATTTGGCCTTTACCAAGCATTGATTTAGGTGAAGATACTATTTATACTACATTAACTTCACCTATTTTACTAGATGCAAGAGATGATTATTTAGAAGGGCATATATGGCAAGATTTATCAACAGATTCAACGTTTTCAATAACCGATAAAACATCTCAAAAATATTACGTGCAAGTTAGTGACACCAATGGTTGCAGTACAGCCAGCGATACCACTTGGATAATTACCGACGACTGGAAGTTAGATACAATTCTTACACCGGCCAATGCATGTACACATACCGCTACAGAAAGCATATCGCTTAAGCTTTTAAATAATAGTAAAAACAACTATGGTATTGGGTTTAAAATACCTGTATTATTAACCCTAAATGATTCAACTTTTAAAGATACCGTTGCACTTAACGAAGCAGTACTTGCTGATGCCTATTATACACATACACTATCAAGCACTATTGATTTAAGTGCCATTGGAAACTATCAATTCTCTGCAAAATTAATATCATTTAATGATATTGACAGCACAAACAATAGTTACTCTAAAGACTTTGAAACCTATGGTGTATATTATGTCGATTTAGGAATGGATAGTATTATTACAAAACAAGCTGATAGTATTTTGCTGGATGCATCAAATACATTCTCCCTCTTTAGCTGGAATATTGGTTGGAACCAACAAACCTACCAAATAACTAATAACACTTCAAAATTATATAAGGTAACTGCTGTAGATGAGCACAATTGTGCAACCTCAAGTGATTCAGTTCAAATTCTTGCATCTGATGTTTCAATAACTGAGATTAAAACGCCACGTAGTTCCTGCGCTATGTCAAGCACCAATAAAATTTCGTTCACGATAAAAAATTATGGAAATGATATTATTTCAGCAGGTACCAATATGAGTGTGTTTTATAAATTAAATAGTGGTAGTTGGACAGAAAAACCATTTACACTGCCCTACGATTTAAATCCTGATAAAACCAAAGTTATAACTGTAGCTGAGAGCCTCACCTTAGAAAATACCCAGACCTACGATTTTACTTTGGCGATAAGGTATTCAAATGATTTCTATTTTGAAAACGACACCTTAAACACGACTATTTTTGAGTTTGATAAACCTAGCATTGACCTAGGTAATGATATTTACACCACACAGGCCGATTCTGTAGTTTTTCAAGCTCAGCCAGGCTTTGCCAATTACCAGTGGCAGGACTTATCAAAAGAAACTTATTTTAATGTTGAAGACTCAGCTTCAGCCACCTACCATTGTTTAGTAAATAATGTATATGGTTGTATAGGTGCAGATACAGTGAAGATATTCACCTACGACATTGGAATAGAATCGATTAACAGCCTGAACAATTGCAGTATTTCAGCAAACAATGTGGTTACAGCAAACATTAAAGTAACTAGTTACGACACTTTATTGATTGGTCAAATACTCACAGCCAAATATAGCTTCGATACTATTAATGTAAGCGAAACAATTACCCTTACCGATTCACTCTTCAACAGCAAACCATACCCCTATACCTTTACCACCCCGTTTGCAGTTTCCGACACAGGAAATTATAGCATTACATGCAGTGTTGAAATGGCTAACGAAGTAGATTCTAGTAACAATAGTACCGACACTACTTTCAGAATTGGTGCCTACTCGTTTGATTTGGGCTCAGACATTATAAGCAACCTAAACTCCGAAACATTAGATGCCGGAAGTGGCTATGCCGCCTATTTATGGAATGAT
>JAQICC010000031.1 GCA_027858735.1 Salinivirgaceae bacterium | reverse complement strand
AAAAAGCTACCATAAGGTCTTTGGTTTTTTCGTCGTGCACTTTCCAAAGGCTGGCAATTACATTGGGTACTCCTGCATAAATAAAACCGCGGGGTAAAGCCATTACGCCTTCGCCTTCTATAATTTTGCCTGTGCCTGTTTTACAGGCTGATAGGACAACGAGGTTGGCATTTAGCTCTATATTATATAATTCATAGTGATAAAAAATATTATTGTATAAATATTCAATTGAATCAGAATACAATGCTAGACCTGAAATATACGGATTGTCTTTATTTACAAAACCGTGTGTGGCAAAATGAATGATATTGGCAGAAGGCAAATTTGATAAAACTTCTTCTTTATTTGCATTTCTTCCGGAAAGAATCACCGAACGATTTGTTTTTTCCTTTAGTATTAGTTTATTTATTTCATTCAGTTCTGAAATAGTGTACTGTAAAGACGGTAAGTTTCCTCCACCTCTCATTATGACTGAATCAATATCAAAAACTGATCGCAGAGCATGAAAACTTTCCAAATCATTTTTTTCATCTAAAAAGCCAGGTGCAATTCCTAGAAAAACAGGATTAGTTATTTCGTTAGTCCACTCTTTAAAACTCAACCACAATGGGATGGATGGAGTATAGGAAACTGAAAACTCATTAACCAATAAGGATTGGTTTTGAGACAATAATTCAAAAGGAAGTTGATTTAAATAGCCATCAGTACCAATAATTAATTGCTTTTTGCCATTAAAAATAGAATTGAATGATGATAACAATAAACTTCCAAGTTCTGAGCTTATGTCATCAATTTCAGCCCCACTTTTTAGTGCTCTGACAAAATTCTTTATTAGCATATCAATGCGATCTCGCTCTTGTATTTCTGCTTGAAAAGAATTCTTGCTTATGCATGTAGTAAAAACAAATTCTTTAGTAAACAAAAAATCTACAATGACTTCATTGTCAGATAAGTTTGATTGTATTTCAGATAGTTGACAATTTACCAAACGGTTTGAATCGAGTTTTATCTCAGAAAATCTGTTAAAATCTACTTCAAGCCTAATAAGTTCCTTTTGTAATTTGGACATTTGGGATATTAAGCTATCAATAGAAGCACCTTGTTGACGCATCAGAAACCTTGAACTGCTTAAATTATTTAGCTGGTTTGTTTTTTCCTTATGCTCAACAAATTTATCTGTATGCATCAATGCCAAATTCTCGCTTTTTGTCTTAATAATTTGTTTTTTTAACTGTAAGTTTTTAAAGTTTATTGCAGCATTAATAAGTTCAGGAGACCAATTACTTTGATCATCATATTTAAATTTTAGAAACAGATTTAATGCATTATTAATTTTCTCTTGGCTAGTGTTGATATTATCAACATTATATTCGTTAGCAACATTAGCCATTAAGCTTTTAATGTAATAACTAAGATGACCACTTGTAGATTTCTTTAGCTGTTTAGTGGGTTGGTTCTTTAATTTAAACACCATGGCCTCAATTTTTAAATATAGAAAATCAAAGTATCCATCTGAAATGTGTTCATCTATATTTTTATAAAGCGTATAAATGTCAGAGTTAAAATCATCAATATTTAATTGACTTATAATTGCACGTTGCGCAATTGCTATTGTGCTATCATATTTCTGCAATTTTAAATACAGACTTGCCAGGTTTTTTAAATAGTCCTTTTTAAGTACCGCTTCGTTTATATCTGTTGAATCAATATAAGCACCTTGCTTATTATAACAAATCAAAGCGTCATTAAATTTCTCTTGATCTAAGTAAATATTGGCAAGAATAGATAATCCATCTATGTAATTTACATGTTGACTTTTTTTATAAAATGAATGGTTTAGTTTTACAATCAATTCTTGAGCTTTTACATAGTTTTTATGTTGTTTATAATAGTGTATCATTGCCAGAATGTGCGAATTCTCTATAGTGCTTATATCCTTATAATTGGCAACTTTATCAGAATACTTGAAATCCAAAATATAAGGTAGACGTTCTTGCTCAATTCTGTATAAATCTTCAAGTTTGTTGTTTTTTTTATAAATTTCAGATAACCCGTGACTTATATCTAAATAGATGGATGTATCTTCCTTATTTACTATATCTAATTTATTTAAAGCGCTTTCATAAAACACAGCTGCATAATCAAGCCTGTCTTGAAGCATTGAGTTATATCCAAAAAATATGTCTTGATAAATCAGATACCTTTTATCAGTTATATGATTTTTATTAATAATATCATCCGTTTTTAAAAGAGCTTTATTAGATAAGGCAAAATCATCAACCATAGCGGCTGCGGTGACAACAACCTGGTACAAACCATGTACAAATAAATCGTCGATTCCTCGAGCCTCTGCCAATGAAAATATATATTTGCTATTATGATATTTTGAAATGAAATTTTCATTAACTTGATATATGTAATCAATTAAAAAGTAGTGAGTTAAATATTCAACCGATAAAGTATCAATATGGTCTTTACAATTTGCTATAACATTATTGCCTATAAGCAAAGCCGTATCATAATTCTGTAAATGAAGGTATTGGGTGAGCTTATTATTTCCATAAAATAAATACTCCTCCCATTTTTCTTTTTTAGCACTTACATTCATTAAACTATCTGCAATTTGGGCAGCCCTCACCCTATCACCATTTTGCGCTGTATTAAGGTAAAATTCAAAAGCTGAGGTATCTGCCGGAATTTGTCTATAATTACTAAAAGTAATTGCATATTGCCCAAACAAGTTTAAGGCTGTTCCTGTTGCTATTATAAATACCAATAATTTCTTCATCAAATATGTCAGTTAAAAATAAAAATTTGTCGGTCATTTTATATCAAATTAAACATCACCTAATTCCCAATTAAAACAAATCCAGCCCAATCAACAGGCAAAAAGCCTTTGGCAATGCAATCAAGTTTAGCTAAACGTAAAGCTTCAGCATAACTTACTTTATCTTCCAATAAGTGCTTGTAAAAAGCTACCATAAGGTCTTTGGTGCGTTCGTCATGTACTTTCCAAAGGCTTGCAATAACATTGGGCACGCCGGCGTAAATAAAACCACGGGGCAGAGCCATTACTCCTTCGCCCTCAACTATTTCACCTGTGCCAGTTTTACAGGCAGAGAGTACTACCAGGTCGGCATTAAGCTCCATATTGTATAATTCGTAATTGTAAAAGATATCTTTATTTGTTAGTTCTGACTCTTCCGGATACATTATAATACCAGAAATTAAAGGGTTGCTTTTATTGACTATGCCATGAGAAGCAATGTGAATAATATTATAATTAGAAATATTTGTTAATAAATTCTGTTTAGTTGCCTCTATTCCTAAAAGACTTTTGTAATTGCTTGTCGTGTTTTTTTTATACAATTTTTCAATTTCCTTGCTTTCAATTTTGGTAGAAGGGAGGGAGCCCAGGTTTAGACCATCGCGAAAAGTGGAGTCGTATGAAATTGTATAGTCTCGCATTATATTGTTTGCTAATATTGTTTTGTTTTTCTTTAAGTTGAAAATAGGAGCTGCAATAAGAATATTGTTTTTAGTTACATAATTAGTTTTACCATGTTGTTTAGTAAAAAGCAAACTGCTTGAATAACAATAGCTAATGCTGTAACTACCTTTAATGGTTTTTTCGTTTAGCAATTCAAAAGGTAATGTTGCTAATTTTTCATCAGGAATAATCGTAAGTTTCGATATTGTTTTTAATTGGGTTTCATACGGTTTTAATAGGCAGTCATATAGGTTGTCACTTGTTGAAAATGAATTGTTTCCGGTTTTAATTTCACGATAAAGTTTTTGAATTTCATTGCCAAGATTATTACTTTTACTATAGCTAAAGACAACAGTATCATTTAGTATCATAAAAGAAAAAAGGTTGTCATTTGTATTTGAGAATTCAATGATAGCTTCATCATCATTAATAACGGTTTGTATAGCAGCCAGATTAATGGGTGATTTAAGCATTGAGGAATCAATAGAGCGAGGAGTATTTGTTACTGATTCTAAGTACAAAAGATTGATATATTTATCGGATAAATCAAAACTATTTTTCTTGTATTCAATAGTTTTTTTATCAATGAATGATTGTTTGTTTTTCTTTATACGAATTTCTGTTTTTAGATTGCTTAGTTTAATAATATTTGAATCTTTTTGATTGGAATATTGTATATAATTAAGTTCATTAATTTCATTGTTTAGCTGCTGAGCACGGCTTTGTGTTATTATATTTGCTAAATATGCATTATTGCAAATTGTATTTTTGTATGTATTATGAGTGGCAAAGAATTGTATAATTTCTTTTAACATACCTTTATAGTTTTTTTGCAATAGTACTATTGATTCTTTATCATTGTTGCTTGCTAAAGCCTCCTTATATGTAGTAATATATGTATCAATGTGGGCTACTATAGTATTATAATCGTTTAAAGTGAATGAATCAGTGTACATCCTTAATAAACCAATGGTTTTGTTTTGCAATAATTCCAAACATGAATATCTCAAGTCAGCAGTTTTCAGGTTTGGAAGAGTATCAATTTTTTCTATTGATATTGAATCGCCATTTAGTTTAAAGAGACCCTCTTGTGCAATATGTACTGCCTGTTTATAGTTTTCTTGACCAATATAGGCTTCACAAAGTTTTGTATAATACCAATTTAACTGGTTAATCTGTGCCACATTGGCCGAATCATATATTTGTTTGCCTTTGTACAAATACTCTATTGCTTTTTCATATTCTTTCTTTTTTAACTTAGTACCAGCATAATTTAAATATTGTTGGCTAGCTGTTTGATAGTTGTTTCGTAAGTATGCTAATTCCAATACGATATTAAAAATAGAGTCGGCCTTCACGTTATTACCTTGCTCAAGGTAAACTTGAAAAATATTGCTCTTAAAAAGCAACTTGGTTTGTGAATATATGTCATGAAGTTTCTCGGAGTTTAGCTTCTCATTAATTTCAGCAGCTGTTAAGCTTAAGTTTAGGCATTTATTAAGTAAATCCTTATCAAAATACAAAGTTGTTAAACCTTGAGCAACATATAAATAATACAGCGAATCTTTTCTAGTTTTCATTTCATTAGCCAGTAATGAAGTTTCGTAGAAATTTATGGCTATATCCTCTTTACCTTGAAATACAGCCATATATCCCATAAATATTGCCATTGGAGTCTGGGACCATATATTCCACCCATTTTCTTTAATTATATCGTTACACTTCATGGCGCAGTCATATGCCTTCGTAAACTCAAGGTTGTTTGCAAAAATTCCCGATATATTCCCATAAATTACAACTTCAATTGTGTCATGAGCATTTCTAAGCTTACAATACTCATATAATCGCTTACTATGCTTATATTTTAAGTCGCTCTTATTGGAATAGAGTAAGCAATATAGCGCTTCGCTAATTGATAAGGCATATTCCGTACTCAGAGTATCCGCATTATTTCTGTACTTATTGGTTGATTCAATTATAATATCATAAGCTTCATTATAGTTTTGTTTATGAAGGGTTAGGTTAACAATATCATTTGAGTAAAAAAGGTAATCATTCCACAACTCATTTTTTAGACATTCTTGCCTAACACTGTCAATAAACGAAATGGCTTCATCGTATTTTAATTCTTCACACAGTCGGTAAAAATTATGGTAGGCAATGGTGTCTTGTGGTAGTTGACGAACCTTATTCCATACTTTAACAAAACTCTGGCTATTGGCATTTAAACTAAATATTATAAGCGCTATAAGAAAAAGTTTTGTTTTCATAGAATTTTTCATTTTTACTGAGATTATTGTGATTACAAATATCTCTAATAATTATTTTGGTTCATCAATAAATTTTGATGGGTTCTTTTAATGTGACATTCATTATATGAACAGCCATAATAAAACAATGGAAATATCTAATAAATAAACAAGTCAAACATTATGTTAATTACATAAAGCTAACGAAGTATATGTAAGCAGAAAATATACAGCGCTTAATTTTAAAATATTTTTCAAAAATCAGCTAATACTGCAACCAATACCCCGAGAAATAAATAGGATATACTCCGGGAACTATTTCTCAATGTAATAATTGAGTATAAATTAAAATTTTTGAGAAATGAAACGATTTACAAAACAATTACTTTTATTAGTATTATGTGCTATCGGTTTTATACCAGCACAGGCACAATTGATTAACCAGTTTAAAAAAGAAACGGGAGTTTGCTCATACCTTCAGTTTCCTACGCAAAAAGAGCGTAAATCAAAAATTGAAATCAAGGTTATTGAAGAAAACATGCTGGGTACTATTGCCAAAAAAGTTATTAAAAATGATGCAATTGCAGGAGCATTAACAGGCGAAGGTGGTGTTTTTGGTGATGAAATTCAACGAATTGAGATGGATCTAATTCCTGGCGTTTTTGTAACTGATGGTGATTTATTAGCCGAGGTAAGCTATTCAGCTGAATTTAAAAGCAAAAAAACCATGTGGTTACCTGAAGAAACATACAACACAATGTCTCCATCTGAAGGATCAAAAATTCAAGCATTAGTTTCTTTTAAGGTATACACCTTGCCTGACAAACAACTAATTTACAGTCAGGACAAAATGTGGGTAAATGGTATGATGAAGAAATCAACTTCAAATACAACTTCATCAGGTAATGTTTCAATGACTAGTGGAAGCGCTATTGAATCTGCAACTAAGAGAATGGTTACAAGTTGGTCAAAAGGTAAATTAGACATGCTTTACGGTATGGGTATTCGTAACAAAACCTTAACCTCATATATGATTAAGAAACAAGAAAAAGCTGATAGAAAAGCTGCCAAAGTTATTCAAGCAAAACTTGTTGGTTGTATTAATACTTTACGTAAAGATAGAACAGGTGATGCATATAATGCTGAGCTTGACGAATGTATTGCACATTATAATAAAATGATTAAAAAACATAAGCCAGGTACTAAAAAACAAAGAGAAGCCTTAGTAACTGACAAAAATGTTTGGTGCATGTATTATAACCTTGCAGCAGCAAATTTATTAAAAGGCAACGAAAGTGCTGCAAAAGCAAACATCGAAAAGGCCTTAAAAATAAGAATTGTTAAAACTAAAGTAATTAAGAACAAAAAAGGTGAAAAAATAGGTGAAGCTTCAGGTATGATTCCATCAGGATATTTTGAAATTGGAGCATTAAAAGGTATTATTGATTCATACTTTGGAGGAGTTAAAAATATGCCAAAAGAGTTTGTTGCTTTCTTAAACTCTGAAGATGATATGCGCAATGCAACTTCATTAGCCCGCGAATGGGGAGCAAATATTTTACTTTCAACAGAATTTGGGTTGGAAACTCCTGCTAATTTTAAACCAGGTAAAATTAGTGATGGAGCAAAATCGTATACAGGTAGTGTTACTGAAGGTAACAAAATAGTAAACTTTGTATTTAAGCCAGCTTTTTTTATACCTACTTTTGGTTATGCCTTAACAGCTACAGATGCCGACAATACAATTAAATCAAAAATTAAATATTACAATGGTTCACTTAGACCTAAGGGAGCCACTTATCGCAATTCATATCAACTTGGTTTAGGCGATGATAAGTATGTAACCTTAGCATCAGGAAATTATTATAAAACTGGAAAAGAATTAAAAACTAAGTTAAAGTTGAATGTTGGAGCTTCAAATGCCAAAGGAAATAAGAAACCATTTAGTGGTGTAAAATTTCAGTACGATTATAATGGTGATATACTTATTACTTGTGTAATTCATCATGAAAAATGGTTGTTTTATGGTTGGGTATGTGATAATGCAGATGAGTATTTGGGAATTACTCGTTCGCAGGTTCGTGTTAAGCACAATAACTTTACAGACGTTACCGGGTTGCAAATAAGCAATACAAAAATTGAACGCCAACGTAATGCTAAATTCTTTGAAGCATTTATGAAAAAAAGTACAACGGGTAAATTTCCAGCTGATGAAATTTTAAACGAAACAAAAACAAAAACCATTGATATATCAAAGAAAACAGCCAATAATGATGAACATGGCAATAATATCGAAGAAAAAATACTTAAAAGTGTTGTTAAAAGAGAATTTGTATACTAATTATTAATTCTGCAAATAAAATATAGAAGGACAATATCTCAATACCCATGTATTGTTCTTCTATAAGCAGGTTTTTTTTAAATAATTATAATGAAAAAGATTTTATTTTTATTGATGTTGGTTAGTATACTGGCAACTAGCACATTATTTACATCTTGTTCAAAAGATGACGAAGAAGATGGCGGAAGCGCAATAGGCTCAATAGAAGGATTAACAGCCTCGCTATCAACATGGAATGGCCATTCTATAACCTTAACTTGGGCTAATCCCGGAAAAAAATTATACTTAGATTATTCGATCTATAAAGCCGAAGGTGATGGAGAATTTGAATGCTTATCAAGCCGTAATGCTGATGAAAGCATTACCGATGGGAAAACCGAATTTGAAACGACTTATCGTTATTATGTGAAGGTTGAAAATATGGTTAGCGATACGGTAAGCTTAACAACAGGTTTAAAATACCAACCTTATTTAAATAGTTGTTACGCACAAGTTAATGGCGAGGCTGAAGCTGCTGAAATACAGCATATATTTTTGGAATGGACCGTTGGTGAAACCGAAGATGTTGATGAGTACGAAATTTATCGCGATGAAAACCTTATTTATACTGAAACAAAAAATTATGAAACAGAGTTCCGCGATACTGAATCAAAAAGCTTTGATCAGGAATACTCTTATAAAGTGGTTGTAGTTACAAATGAAGGGCAACGCTATGAAAGCCTTGAATCTGCAGTAACTCCTCATCGTCCAGATGCTGTTAGTCGCGAAGTTCCTGAAATTATAAAAGTTAAAAGTAACCTGACTGATAAAACAATAGAGATTTATTTAAGCGACGTTTCAAACAGCGGACTTGATTTAATTGGTTTTTATGCTGAGTTGGAAGGGTTGAATTATTATTGGGAGTCTGATACCAAAGTTGAAGATATGGGTACTGATGAAGAAGGAAATCTGATTCTTAAACTAAATGCTGATGGAGTTACACTACCAAATGGACAAACCATTTGGCTAAAGTCGAAAGTCAGAGTTCATATTGATGGCGGATGGAGCGATTGGAGCGACTGGAACCGCAGTTTTGTTTTTTAAAATCCGATTAAGAGAAAATAACTATTTGAAAAATAATAACTAATAAAAATTAAATGAAAATGTTAAAAAAGCTACAATTACTAGTAGGCATTATATCAATATTTTTAATGTCTTTTAATTTAAATGCTCAAACTTACAATGTGAGCTTTGAATCAAGCAATCCTGCCATCCCTATCGATAGTGTTTTGGCAACGAATCTGCGTACATTAGAAACACTTAGTGTAAAAAGCGGAGAAAGTTTAAATTTAGTATCAATAGTTGATGTAAACGAGGCTGTAATGTATGAGGGTAAAATGGAAGTTTTTCCAAACCCGATGCAACAAAGTACACAATTGTCGTTTCCTGCCAAAATATCAGGAAGTGCTGTATTGGCTGTATATGAGGTTTCAGGACGCGAGATTATTAGACTACAGCGAAGTTTAGAAACAGGGATTAATAGTTTTGAACTATCTGGTATAAACCAAGGTTTATATTTTGTATGTGTACAAGGTGCTAACTATCGTTATTCGGCTAAAGTAATAAGCAGAGAAGGTCGCAATGGTAATCCAAATTTAATGTTTGTTGGTAATATGGGACAGGAAATAACCAATTCCTACAAAAGTGCCAGTGCTGGTCTCGATTTGGGTTTTACGCCAGGCGATGAAATTAAATATGTTGCTTATTCAGCAGTTTGCGATGCAGCTGAAGTTACTGAGGCTACTGCTGAGGATAAAACAATTAGTTTTACATTTACAGGATGTTTAGCAAGTGTTTCTACTGCCGATGTATCTGCAATTGGTTATGCCGAAGCCATATCTGGCGGTACAATAACCATGTTTGACGAAGTCACTATTGACGCATGTGGTATAAAATGGGGCGATTCAGAAAATACAAGCGAATGGATTGTTGAGAATATTACATCAGATACAATTAGTAATGATGCATTTGTTAGCAGTATTAAAGGCTTAGCCAATGATGCATTATATTATGTGCAATCATATATCGAAGTTTCAGGGAAAACAATTTATGGTGATATTAAAAGCTTTACAACATTAAAATCTCCAATCAGTGCAAGTATAACGTCGGTTGATTCAGTTGGTTATAGTATAGCAACATTCACAGCTGCAATAACACTTTCCGATTCAAGTAAGATCGACTCTTCTGGTTTTGTTTATAGCTCGGAGTATAATCCTACAATAGCTAATTGCATTGGCATAATGCTTTGCGATACCGTAAATGGTTCAATAAACGTTACAATTGAAGGATTAGAGCTTGATAGCACTTATTATATACGTGCTTTTATTATTGACTCAAATTTAACAGCTTATAGTACTACAACTGAAATTAAAACATTGGCACCGAAAGCGCCGAAATTAGAATCGTCGGCACCCGATAGCGTTTACCAAACAACGGCAAAATGTTATGCTAAAGTTTTAGATGACGGAGGTTTGAACACTTCTCGTGGATTTTTATTTAGCCTTGACTCAGTTATTACTATTGAAAGCAATACTAAAAAAGTTAGTGTTGGTGATGGTGTTGGTGATTTTTCAAGCAAAATTGAAAATCTGACTCCCGATACCGTTTATTTAGTAAGGGCTTATGCCTACAATACAATGGATACTGTTTATGGTACAATAGATACAATCAGAACATTAGCCTATAGTATTCCAATGATAGAGTTACTTGACTCAGTAGCGGTGTACCAAACAACCATTGAAGCTTTAGCTAATATCATGTCAGATGGAGGGAAAAAAATTAGCCGTTATGGTTTTGTAATCTCAAAAGATGGTAGTATTCCAACTTATGATGATTATTATAAAAAAGAATATAGTTTTGGTGAACACACAGGCCAATTTAGTGAGAAATTTACATGGCTTACAGCAGAAACAAAATACCATATTAGAGCATTTGCTAAAAATGAGTTAGGTGTTGGTTATAGTAAGCTAGATAGTATTACTACAATACCAGTAGCAGCTCCGGTAGTTTCAATAGACTCTATAAGTGGTGTTACTCCTCTTAATGCAATATGTTATGTATATTTACAATCAACAGGGGGTGAAAATGTTTCCCAAAAAGGTGCAGTATGGAGTACGGCTGGAACACCTAGTATATTGTTAAATGAAGGTAAAGCTACATCAACTTCAACAAGGAGTAAATTCGAGATTGAGATGGTTAGTTTAAAGGCAAGCACAAAGTATTATGTTCGTTCATTTGCTGTTAACAGTATCGATACATCCTACAGCGTATTAGATTCAGTAACAACCTTAGCTTCAACAGTTGGAGAAATTGGATTTGAGTTATCAAGTTTTGCATCAGATTCAGCAATATTAAATTGTAATGTAATAAATAATGGTGGTGCTGAAATTACGGCAAAAGGTATTATTTGGAGTAAAACAGTTAATCCAACAATTGAAGCAAATGATGGATTAGTAGCAGATACCATTGATAATGCAGAATTTGATTGTATTATGAATGGGTTAACTGAAAACACAAATTACTATGTTAGGGCTTACTTAACAAACGCTGTGGGTACTGTCTATACCGATTCAATATTATTTAATTCGGGTTATGCTATTGGAAAAAGTTTTGAAGGTGGTAAAGTAGGTTATGTTTATCAGCCAGGCGACAATGGTTATAAGGCCGGTGAATGTCATGGTATAATTGTAGCTATTTCTGATTATATGAATAAAGCCATTTGGGGTGAAAAATACCAAGTGCCTGCTGCACAGCAAGGAGAGCTAGGGAAAGGCTGGGAAAACACTAAGGCTATTGTAGAATCATTTGGAAATTTTGGACAAAATGCTGCTTATTTATGTACTCAGCGTAGTAGCGGTGGATATACTGATTGGTTCTTACCTTCAGAAAAGGAGATGAAAATGATTTACAAAAATCGAGAAACTTTAGGGGGATTTAAAGTTACTGATTATGCAAACAATATGTATTGGACATCTACTGATGTTAGAAAAGATAAAGCCTATACATATAACTTTGAATATGGAATGAGTATGAAAACAAACAAAGATGTTAAATTCTGGTTCCGTCCAGCAAGATATTTTTAGTACTAGTTTTAGAGTTGTTAAATTAAAGGGTTGCTTTCGGGCAACCCTTTTTCTTTTTCAAATTTGCAACTAATTTGCAACCAATTACTATAGCTTCGTTATTTGAAAGAATAAGGATCGTTGATGTTGCTGTTTGGAAAATTCGAATTTTTAGATCAAATTTGACTTTTCAAACAAAAGTCAAATGCAAAAAATTGTTAACGGTAAAAACAAGCTAATTTCCGATACTGATTTGCTCTTGCTTTCAGATAAAGTGGTTGCACGATATGCTAGTGCTGGTACCATTCCTGAAAAAGACAAAAAAGATGTAAAAATGGCCATAGTTGAAAAGTTTTTGCTTAAACACGATACCATTAAAAAGGCTTTTACCGGGAAAGCAAAAGTGAGTACTTATTGTATAGCTATATTAAACAGAATGTGCTGTGAAATAATAAGGAAAGAACTTAAGCATTGGAAAAATAGTAATGAAGAATTACAAGATGTACAAGATAATTCAATTTCGGATGCAGATAAATTTACGATTAAAGACGAGGTGAATTTATTGCACCGTATTTTATTGTTGTTTGGTGATGAGCAAATTAAACTTAGGTTATTTTTGGCTTATTTTTACGGTTTAACCATTCAGAATATAGATATAGAGAATTATAGTTTGAATGAAAACGTGGATAGTATTTTTAAAGAGACAGGAATAAAAAATAAAGGTGAAATATTTGTACAACTTGCAAAAGTTGTGAATAATGCTGAACAAAAAGAATTAAAAGCTGATGCTATTAGAATGTGGTTGAATAAATGCATAGCTAAGATAATTCTTCGTCTTAATAGTCCATTTAATAGGGCAAATTACGATAAGGATACTTTGCAAATACTTTTCGAGTATTATTATTTAGATGTGTTTGATACAATGGAACAGATAAAGAAAGGGGCGTAATGTGAAAGAATTGCATTTTACTGATGAACAAGTGGCTATGTGCGCTGAAGCATTGAGCCAAGGCGATGTAAGTGGTTTGTCAGAATCTTTAAAAAAGCATTTAAGTGAATGCGATGAGTGTGCCCAACAAGTTGCTTTTGTATCAGAATTAAGTGAACAAATAGATGCCATTGAAATGCCAACGCAAAAAACAAGAAAACTTTCGTTGTTTTATAGGATTGGTGCTGCTGCTGCAATTTTAATTTTAATTGGGCTTGGGATTTATTCAAAATCAGTTCAACCAAACGGAAACGATGCAATTGCCGAGATAATTATCGATTCAATCAATACACAGATAGAAAATGAGCAGAATA
Source organism: Salinivirgaceae bacterium (assembly GCA_027858735.1). Lineage (GTDB taxonomy): Bacteria > Bacteroidota > Bacteroidia > Bacteroidales > SZUA-534 > GH45. The sequence continues at coordinate 7,330 of JAQICC010000031.1, read as the reverse complement.
TCAATCTAGTACAGAAAGATCGAGTGGTTTTTGAAATTAAAAAAGAAAACAGTCAAGAAACGAAAGCAACGAACAAAGAAAGTGAATTGTTAGCTTATGCAACCCACGCCGAAATGGAGAAACTTGTTGATCGGTTTAGAACAGGAGCAATGAGAGGGAATGATGTGAAGGTTGTTTCAGCAATTGAAATTGAAGGTGTATCGACCGAAATTACACTAGAATGGCAGAATTTGGCCAATAAAGAGTTAATTGTTGAGTTTTTTAACAATAAAGGGGAAAAATTATTTGAAGAAACAACAACAGCATCGTCATATAAACCCGAACAAATTACCATACAGGGGCTTTACTACTGGAAATTAATAAATAAAGATTTTGATTTAATTTTTTGTGGTAAAATTAAAATAAAGTAATGCCTTTATTTGGGCATAAATTCTTACTTCAACAATTTATCAATAAGACTCTTAACCTCAAAATTATCAACACCTGTTGATAAGTCGCTTTCCGATTAGCCTTTCAAATAATTATATTTGTGCAAAATCAAATAATATTATGTCTGCAGTTTATTCAGAAGACGCGATAAAAACGCTCGATTGGAAACAGCATATCCGCTTACGCCCGGGTATGTATATTGGTAAGCTTGGCGATGGTTCGTCACGCGACGATGGTATTTACATTTTGCTTAAAGAAGTGCTCGATAATTCTATTGATGAATATATGATGGGCAATGGCAAACAAATTGAAATTACCATCAATGATAGAGAAGTTTCTGTGCGTGATCATGGCCGTGGAATTCCACTTGGAAAACTAGTTGATGTTACTTCGAAAATGAATACTGGTGCAAAATATGATTCCAACGTGTTTAAAAAATCAGTGGGTTTAAATGGTGTTGGTATAAAGGCTGTAAATGCACTTTCAACAAAATTCAGCATCAAATCGTTTCGCGAAGGCCAAGTTAAAACCGTTAATTATTCTTGTGGCTTAGTTTTGGAAGACTTTGCTATTGAGAATTGTGAAGAAACCAATGGGGTTTTAACAGTTTTTCGTCCCGATGAAGAGTTGTTTGGCAATTACCATTACCGATCGGAGTATGTTGAAACACTTTTAAGAAATTACACCTTCTTAAATGCAGGCCTTGTTATTACACTAAATGGGCAAAGGTTTATTTCTAAGAACGGTTTGCGCGATTTACTTGATGAGTATATGAGTGGCCCAGGTTTATATCCGGTTATTCATCTAAAAGATGAAGATATTGAATTGGCAATGACCCATGGTAATCAGTATGGCGAAGAATACTATTCGTTTGTTAATGGTCAGCATACCACACAAGGGGGAACGCATCTTACAGCCTTTCGCGAAGCTATTGTAAAAACAATTCGCGAGTTTTATGGTAAAAACTTCGATGCTGCTGATATTCGCTCTGCAATTTGCGCTGCAATTGCAATAAAAGTTGAAGAACCTGTTTTTGAATCGCAAACAAAAACTAAATTGGGTTCAAAAGATATTGGCCCCAAAGGTCCATCGGTAACTAAATTTATTACCGACTTTTTAAAGAAGCATCTTGACAACTTTTTACATAAAAATTCTGAAATTGCTGAAATTCTGCTGCACCGAATTCAAGATTCAGAACGAGAACGTAAAGCCATGTCGGGCATTAAAAAACTTGCCAAAGACAGGGCTAAAAAAGCAAGTTTGCACAATAAAAAATTGCGCGATTGCCGGGCGCACTACAACACAAGTCACGATAGAAAGCTTGAAACATCAATTTTTATAACCGAGGGTGATTCTGCATCGGGTTCTATTACGAAAAGCCGCGATGTTAATACTCAGGCCGTTTTCAGTTTAAAAGGTAAACCTCTAAACTGCTATGGTCTTTCTAAAAAAATTGTATACGAAAACGAAGAGTTTAGCTTGTTGCAAGCAGCTTTGAATATCGAAGACGATATGGAAAATCTTCGTTATAACAACGTAATAATTGCTACCGATGCCGATGTAGATGGTATGCATATTCGCTTATTATTAATTACGTTCTTTTTGCAGTTTTTTCCTGACCTAATCAAAGACAATCATCTTTTTATACTAGATACTCCATTATTTAGAGTTAGAAATAAAAAGAAAACGTTTTATTGTTATTCCGAAGAGGAGCGCATAGCTGCAATGAAAGAATTAGGAGCTAACTCGGAAATAACACGATTTAAAGGATTGGGTGAGATTTCACCCAATGAGTTTAAATATTTCATTGGGAAAGATATACGTTTAGATCCGGTAAATATTAAAAAAGGGGATTCAATTTCTGATTTGTTAAGTTTCTACATGGGGAAGAATACTCCTGACCGTCAGCAATTTATTATTGAAAATCTTCGAATAGAGGAGGATTTACCCGAATAGCATTTTACTTAGAGTATTTGATAAGAACAATATATGTCAGAAGAGCAAGATAAAATAGAGCAAGTACCAGGCAATGGGCATTCAGATAACCCTGAGGATGTAAAACCAGATAATCTGCAGCATATATCTCATATTTCGGGGATGTATAAAACCTGGTTTTTAGATTATGCGTCGTACGTAATTTTAGAGCGTGCTGTTCCGCATTTAAATGATGGGTTAAAGCCCGTACACCGCCGTATTATGTATTCAATGAAACGATTGGATGATGGGCGTTACAATAAAGTAGCCAACATTATTGGTAATACTATGCAATTTCACCCTCATGGTGATGCTTCAATTGGCGATGCGCTAGTTCAGCTTGGCCAAAAAGACCTTTTAGTAGATTGCCAGGGAAACTGGGGCAATATTTTTACGGGTGATGGCTCTGCTGCCCCTCGATATATTGAGGCTAGGCTTTCAAAATTTGCATTAGACGTGGTTTTTAGCCCAAAAATTACAGAATGGAAAAATTCATACGATGGACGTAACCAAGAACCGGTAACCCTTCCTGTTAAATTTCCACTATTATTGGCTCAAGGAGTTGAGGGTATTGCAGTAGGTTTGGCATCAAAAATATTGCCCCATAATTTTATTGAACTTATTGATGCCTGTATTGCGCATTTACGAGGTAAAACATTTGAGTTATATCCTGACTTTATAACAGGTGGCCTAGCCGATGTTTCAAAGTATAATGATGGATTACGTGGTGGAGCTGTAAAAGTGAGAGCGCGTATTGAAAAAGTTGACAAAAGAACGCTGGCGATTAGGGATATTCCTTTCGGTAAAAATAGTTCGACCTTAATTGACACCATCCTAAAAGCAAACGAAAAAGGCAAAATCAAGATTAAGAGAATTGACGATAATACCGCTGCTGAAGTGGAGATATTGGTGCACTTAATCCCAGGCACATCGCCTGATAAAACTATTGATGCGCTATATGCTTTTACCGATTGTGAATTGTCAATATCGCCAAATTCGTGCGTAATAGAGAATGATAGGCCTAAATTTTTAGGGGTAACGGAAATGCTAAGAATATCGGCCGATTACACCAAAGAGCTACTTAGAAAGGAATTGCTTGTTAAGCTAAGTGAATTAGAAGAGGCTTGGCATTTATCGTCACTTGAAAAAATATTTATTGAGGAACGTATCTATAAAGACAAAGAGTATGAAGAAGGTAAGGATTACGAAGTTGTAATTAAGCACATTCATAAAAGGTTAGAGCCTTTCAAAAAGTCTTTTATCAGAGAAATTAACGATGAGGACGTGAAGCGACTGTTTGAAATAAAAATGCGTCGTATTCTAAAATTTTCGACCAAAGAGGCAGAAGACCACTTATTAAGTATTGAAGAAAATATAGCAGAAGTTAAAAATCATTTGGAAAATTTGGTTGATTATGCAATTAACTACTTTAAGCAGATAAAGAAAAAACATAGTAAGGGCAGAGAGCGTAAAACAGAAATAAGAAGCTTTGAAAGTATTGAGGCAACAAAAGTTGTTGTGGCTAACGAAAAGCTTTATTGTAACTATAAAGAGGGCTTTATTGGCATGGGAGCTGCCATGAAAAAAGAAGAATATGTTGGGGAATGCTCTGATATTGACGATGTTGTAGTTTTTCGCAAAGATGGTAAGTATATGATTGCAAAAGTTGCCGATAAAACTTTTGTTGGTAAAGACATTCATTATATAGCTGTTTTTAGGCGAAACGATGAACGAACCATTTATAATGTAGTTTACCGTGATGGTAAATTCGGGCACACTTATATGAAACGATTCCCCGTAAAAGGTGTTACCCGCGATAAAGATTATGATTTAACCAAAGGTACCGAGGGCTCTCGTATAATATATTTTAGTGCCAACCCAAATGGTGAGGCCGAAACTATAAAAATATACTTGAAACCTCGTCCGAAACTTAAAAAAGTGGTTTTTGAAATTGATTTCAGCGAATTAACAATTAAAGGGCGTAAAAGTATGGGTAATATTGCAACCCGTCATCAGGTGCACCGCATTGTTATGAAAGATGAGGGAGTTTCAACCTTAGGTGGAATTAAAATGTGGTTTGACGAGGTTGTATTTAGGTTAAGCACTGAGGAACGACCATTATACCTTGGCGAATTTAAAGGCGACGATAAAATACTTGTAGTTGGTAAAGATGGTGAATATTTGATGACGAATTTTGATTTAAGCAATCACTTTCCTGACAATATCTTACGTATTGAGAAATATAAATCGGGTAAAGTATTTACAGCAGTGTTTTTTGATGCTGAGCAGAGCTTTTATTATTTAAAACGTTTTGAGTTTGAAGAAACCAATAAGGATACAAATTTTATTGGTGAAAATCCGAATTCAAAATTAGTTTTACTTTCCGATGAAAAATGGCCTCAAGTAAAAGTAATATTCGGAGGAAAGCATTCTGAAAGAGACAATGAAATTATTGATGCGGAAGAATTTATTTCAGTAAAAAGCTATAAAGCTCGTGGTAAAAGGCTAACTACCTTTGAGATTAAATCAATTGTTGAAATTGAACCGCTTGTAAAAGAAGAACCTGAAATAGAGGAAACGGAAGTAGAAGAATTTTCTGATGAAATAGATGAAACTAATAACACTGATACTCAGCCTCCAGAAGATGCAGGAGAGCAAATGTCATTTGGGTTTGATTAGAGGCAAGCGCATATGTAAACTTGTTTGAAGTTATAATAGTTTTTTAAGCTATAAATAATAGTCCTCAGTCCTCAATTGGCAAAAAATAATTTTGCAGACTGTTCTGGGGGCTTTAATATAAAGATTAAATAATTAAAGTAAATGTTAATATACCTAATAGGATATATGGGTTGTGGTAAAACTACAGCAGGAAAGAGGTTAGCGGAAAAACTAGGCTACCAATTTGTCGATTTAGATAATGTGATTGAAGAAGTTGAAAAGCGCACTATTTCTCAAATATTTGAGCAAGATGGTCAAGATGCCTTTCGTTTAATAGAGCAGCGTGAAGTTCACCACACTTTTAATTTGTCAAACTCTGTAATATCAACAGGTGGGGGAGCACCATGCTTTTTCGATAATATGGAGCAAATGAATAAGCATGGAAAATCAGTTTACATTCAGCTTTCTCCAAAAACATTAACAAACCGTTTAATATCTCAAAAGGATGATAGGCCGATTATAGCTGATAAAACAAACAAAGAGCTTTTAGCTTTTATTGAAAGTGCATTGAACGATAGAGAGCTATTCTACACCAAAGCAACCGCTATTGTAAACGGTATTGGGTTAAATGCAGAAAGAATTTTGAAAAAAATCAGCTAAACGCTAGTGTCATCTCAGGCGTGACCCGACACTATGCTTATTTGGCAACTTATCAAGCCATTCGGTTCTTTCTTCAGAAGGTCTGCTGGCATTGTTATCAATTAAATTGCCTTTATCATCAATGATCAAGAAATGCGGAATGGTTTTAATCATGTAAGCATCTAAAAACAATTCAGTATCGAGTACTAAAAATTGATTGTGGTCTAGTTTTTTACTCTCTAAATATTCCATCCAATCTTCTTTTTTACTATCAATAGATAAGCTTACAAACTCAATTTGTTTGTCCTTATATTTCTGTTTTAATTTTTCAAAAAATGGAGTTTCTTTTCCGCATGGCAAACACCAACTTGCCCAAACATCAATGTAAATATATGAATCCTCAAAGTGTGAAATAGTAAGAGTTTCTCCATTCGATCTAGATATGTTGAAAGCTGGGGCTTGCTGTTTTTCCGAAAGGTTAATAAAGGCATTGTAGGGAGCCAAAAGTTGTAGCTTAAAGTCCTCATTTTTACAATTTAATTTAAAAACTTCAAAAAGAATTTCTGAGTCTTTATATCCGTAATATTTTACTTGATCTTTTAGGAATGTAAACAGCAGATAATCCTTAATTTCTTGATTTTCAATTAATAAATTTACAGTTTGTATTTTTGAAAGAGTTATTTCATGCGATGCTAAATTCTTAGCGTTTATTTTTTTATTCGAAAAGTATGTAATGTATGCCCTCAGAAAACTTTTATATTCGTAAATACTAAGTAATTCGGGCGTATTTACCGATAATTTTTCAAGAAATTCAAGGTATTGTTTCTCTTGAACTTCATGTGCATAAGTGCTTGAATATAAATACTCAATAAGTTTTGTTGCCCTATCGTATTTTAGTGAGGCTAGCTCAGTTTGCTTAAAATTATCGGGCAATTCTGTTTTACCAACAAATTCATTAAAAAACAATTTGTTAATTACAAAAAGCGAGTCAATTAGGTAACGATATCTTTCGGGATGCATTTGATATAGGCTTGCAGGGGACAAGCCATTATCAAGCATTAGTAAATATTTATTTTTTAAATAAGTGTTGGCTTCTGATCCTTGGCCAGAAAAAACCATACTACCAAGCGGCTTAGATGAGTTATAATTTAAATGCAAATTATATTCAGGTTCTAGAAAAATTTTAATGTTGTTTTTACCATCTTGTAAATGAAAATATTCTACACTTTTTAAGTTTAATCCAAATGCGAAATTTCCATGATTATCAATGCTAGCAGTATCAGAAAAGGCACCTTGTTTCAATACAACTATATTGTTTTTAGCATGGGTAATATTACCGGCTATAAAAGTATTTGGTTTGTCCGATACATATTCTATTTCTCCAGATTCTTTAGGTTTTGAATCTTGCTTGCAACTATATAGTAGAATGGTTGTAAGTATAAAAGTGAAGAATATTTTCATGGGCAAATTTTTTTATAATAAAAGTGTAAATTCAATTTTGAGTCCACTCCGAAAGGTCACCCGATGAATACTTTTGCAAAATACTGAACCAATTCAGGTCTGTTATTCAGTCAATTATGAATTCATCGGATGACTGATTGCAATTATTTGACTTTTCAGAGTATGCTCA
>JAQICC010000055.1 GCA_027858735.1 Salinivirgaceae bacterium | reverse complement strand
GATGTATAAGTTGAAGTTGGTTTTTGATTTTTTAGCAATGAGAAAAAGTAAGCATAGCCTTAGCTACGTGAATCTTTTTATCATGAATAAAAAACAAAAAACAACAATGCTTGGTGCGGTATTTTATGCTTGATACGACACTACGGCCGGAAATTTTGGCTTTCGCGGGGTGAGAGGCTTAAGCGGACTAGACCTTTTTGGTTCTTTTGTTGGCGATGGCAAAAAGAACAATAAAAATAGGGCTGCTGACTTTTTCAGCAGCCCCTAATTAATCTTCTTTTGTTAAGTGAATAACCAGGCTAACTATTATTTTGAGATGATAGTGCATTAATCCAGTATGAACTTGCAACCGGCTGTAATAATACCGGCTTTAAACCCTGAATCTCTTCTGTAGTTGTTATACATCAGGTCAATACTTTTTAATCCAAATTTCCATATATGTTTTTCAGTAAAAATATCTGTATAGGTGACACCAAAACCGAATTGATTTGCGCTATATTCAGACAAATCATAATCTGAAGTATAGAACTCATCTGTTGATAGATGTTGTTCATAAGGTGCAAAATAATCTGCTGCCGTCTGGTTATAGTACCTATACGAAGGATAAATAGTGAATTTATCCGTAATCTTTATTGGAAGTTCAATGTTTGCGGTATTTGATTTTATGCCCCAATCATCAAAATAGTAGCGGTAATAAGAACGTACAACAAAAATTTCATTAATATAGTAGTTTAAACGACCGCCAACGGCTACCTTAGCTCTTGAATGCGGCAATCGTTCTATGTCATCAGCCAATTGAAAGTTCTCAATATATGAATTTGCGATGTCATTAAAATAAACCCGTTGAAAAGGAGTGGATAATAATCCCTGCTGTTTTATAAAATCAAGAGCTAAGGAGCCTTGTAATTTTTTTGAGAGTATTTGCGAAAAACCAAACCCCAATGAATAAGAGTTTCGTCCATTTTTATCAATGGGTGTAAATGAAGGATTATAATTGGTATTCCCGGTAATGGTGAAATAATTGATATTAAAATAGTTGTCGTCGCTGCCTCCGCCTAATTCAACCGGGTATACCGGAAACCATGTATCGATATATACATTTGCATGTATGCTTAGTTCCGTATTTTTTTCATTGAACAATTTGGCATAACTACCCCCGAAACCTGATGAAAAATAATCGAACTCAGCTGACACGGAAAGTTTTGCAGACCAAATATTATTTCTGTCATCCGAGCTATGACTATAAGAAATGGCACCATTGCCCCAAACATCGTTAGATGACGCACCGGAAGATGCCTGATAAGCGTCTCCTGGTTGTTTTCCATCAAAAGGGTTAATATTACTTGAAGAAGCCGAGCTATATGCAGAAATACTGCCATCTATGGTCAATATGTCGTCATCATTTAATGGTATAGATATTACAATTGAACCGGCCCCATCTATTAATTTTTCTGTCCCAATACCACCACTTACGGCTGCGTTTTCTCCATCTTGTGAATAATAGCTACTTACAAAATCCACTTCAACCGATTCTAATACGCGTTTTTTATAAACGTTTATAGAGTTCTGATTTTTTTCTTGAGCGTATCCAAATGTTGTAAGCAACATTAAGATTGTGATTCCCACTAATTGTTTCATACTATTTTATTAATTACAGCCACAACCGCCACCGGTTTTTCCACTATTAGCACCTACTGCGGCCTCTCTGTATGAATGGAAGGTTGAGACATTTCTATTAGATTTCCTATCGGACAAAGCCATGTCAGGATCGTTTATATTAATTTTTTCATACTCTTTTACAGTAACACATGAAGTAAAAAAAACAGCTATTATTATTAGGAGAATTAACTTCCGGTTCATAATTTATCAATTTCTATATTATTTGATGTAAAAATATCACCCTGGTCATCTATTATTACACATTCTATTTTAGGTAATTGGTTAATTCTATTCAATCCTACATTTTTGCCCATAACAAATACAGAAGTAGCCAAGGCATCTGCTATTTCGGCCATTGGTGCAAAAACGCTTACACTTATAATACCACTCGCCGGATAACCTGTACGCGGGTCAATAATATGTGTATATAACTTATTGTTAAAGCGTACATATTTTTCATAATTGCCTGAAGTTACTACAGCCCCGTTACTTATAGGGAGTGTTGCAAAAACATTAGACTTATTTAACGGATTTACAATGGCTACTGTCCATTCTTTTCCATTGGGCTGATATCCCCAGGTATTTATATCACCCGAAGCATTTATGATTCCTGAAGATACGCCCTTTTCAATTAATAGTGATTTGGCCTTATCTGCAGCATATCCTTTGCCAATTGCCCCAAAACCAATTTTCATTCCATTTAATTTCAGAAATACCGTGCTGTTTTCTTTGTTTAAAACAATGTTTTTGTAGCCTACTTTTGCCACAGAAGCCTTAATCGCTTCATCGGCAGGCATTGAAGTCATGCTTCCGTCAAACCTCCAAATCTGATCCATACCGGCATAACTAATATCAAAAGCTCCATCTGTAAGTATAGAAATACCCATGGCTCTTTCTATCAACTCAAATAATTCTTTATCAACTTTAACGGGTTTGACACCGGCATTTCTGTTGATTTCTGAAGTTTGTGAATTTTCATCCCAGGATGAAATAAGTTTTTCAATTCTTAAAATTTCATTTACAGCCTGTTTAATAAATTGATTTGCCTGTACCGAATCTTTTGCAATTACAGTAACGTCAAAACGACTCCCCATTAATTTAAGAGTCTGATGATAAGGCTTTTGCGCTGTGCATGGATAACTAATTAAAATGACAAACGCAAATTTGAGAATCCACTTCATACAATTGCTATAAAATAAACGATTCTAAAATTTTAATATATTCTTTTGGTGAAATCTTTTTATAGCCTGTTGCACCTAATACTTTACCTTTTTTATCAAGTACCACTACATAAGGAAAATAACCATTTTTATTATAATTTTCAGCCAATTCATTATTTTGTTTTTGTTGTTTTTCATCCAATGCATGTTCCTTTTTTTTCGGAAAATCAGCTTTTAACATCACAAAATGTTCTTTTGAATAAGAGGTGAATTCATCTGTACTCCAAATCTCTTTATCCAATTTTATACAAGGCGCGCACCAATCTGAGCCTTGAAATACTAATATAATTGGTTTATTTTCTTTCGATGCTATTTCGTTTGCTTTTACAAAATCAGTCTGCCAATCTTGCGCATTACTTACTCCAAACAGTATTAGAAGTAAACCTATAATTCCTATTTTTTTCATTTTCATTAAGAACGTAAATTATATTGCTTTCGTATTTGTAATAATTTCACGTCATAGAATAAGGCTACAGGTTAAACATTGATTTAAGCAGCCTTTTCATATACGCTTTGAGGTGTTTTATACTCTAAAGATAAATGAAGTCTTTTAGTATTGTAAATTTTGATTGCATTTTTTGTTGCCCGCCTTGCTTCTTTTAAGCTGGCAAAAGTTTGATCGAGGAAAAACTCATCTATTAAAATGCCATTAACACGTTCAGCAATAGCCTTTTCATAACAATGGATTTCTTCAGTCATACTGATTTTTATTTTTCTGTTTTTCAATATTATTACATATTCATTCGAGCAATATTGCGCTCCCCGGTCGGGAGTGATGAATCAATCCGTCCGCAGGCTTTGTGTTTGCCAGGGACGTTTTGAGAGCCCTCAAACACCCTGTCAGCTTACCGTTTTGGTAGGGAGCGTATCAGTCTTAGTTTTCGCTCTTACGCCTTTACGACAGTTGCGGAATGTTTACATATATTGGCCATGCCCACGCATCCATGCCCTTAATCGGTCTAAGACCCCGA
>JAQICC010000391.1 GCA_027858735.1 Salinivirgaceae bacterium | reverse complement strand
TGTGAGACTTAGTCGCTGTCGGAGACAGCAATTATTCTCAAGAATAATTGGGGTTAAAAATTATAAGGTGTAGATAATGAAAAAGATATGTGCTTTTTGTCAAATTTTATGAATTATTCAGATACTGTGATTAAATCCAAATTATTTTTATTATATTTTTTGTTTTTTTACCTTTGCCAAGCAGAAAGAAGGCTTCAGTCGATTCGTTGAACCGAAGTCTATCTAGTGGCGGAGAATTTTTCTCCGCCTTTTATTTTTGCTTCGCAAAAAGCAGAAAGAAGGCTTAGTCTCATCATTACCCGAAGATGTTAAGCCATTTGATAGTTTTCTATATATTCTTCATCCTTTTTCCATAATGTATATATTAGAATTAATAACTTGCGCATTACTGCGACAACACCTTGTTTTTTAGTAGTCCTACCTTCATTTATCCTATTGTAGAATGTCTTTAATGTCTGGTTATATTGTGAAGCTGATATTGCGGGCATGTACAAGGCTGATCTAATTCGTCCATTCCCCTTCTTTGATATCTTGGTTTTCCCCTTAAAATTACCAGATTCTTTTTCAATAACATCGAGCCCCGCATAACTGACTAGCTGACGTATATTGTTGAATAACAGGAATCCATTTGTCTCCGCAAGTATCTTTATTATTGTGACAAAGCTAAGCCCTTTCACTGTAGATATCTTTTTTATTTTTGAATGAAGCTCATTATCTAACTCTACCAAATTTTTAATTTTATTCTCCACCATTATGATTTGGTCATCATAAAATTCGATTTGCCTTGCCTTTAATTCTATTACCTCATCAAAGGCTCCATGAGAATGATTAAGTGCATGTTGTTGAGATTTTGCCGCCGTCAAGGACTGTTTAAGGCTTGTGTGTTCCCGAGATAAATCCCTTATTATTTTAAACTCTTTGCTTGGGGGTGTCCAAATATCTGTCCCTTGAAGATTTTTCTCTATTCCAAACTGGGCAATCATTTTTGAATCCACCTTATCGGTCTTAGTTTTTAGGTTGCAGCTCTTTGCAAAATATTTGATTTTTTGAGCTAACTGAACACTAACTTTTTCTTTTTTATTATTTAAAAAATAAGCTAGTTCTTCATAATAAACACCTGTTGCTTCCATAATATATATTGGCTTTATTTTAGGGGTTTTGTTGCGTATAGTGCACCACTGATAAAACTGATCTAAACCTACTGGGGTGTTCGCAAATGATTTAGTACCTTTAATTACAATGCTATTATCTTCATATTGGATCTTATAGCATGCATAAAAGCTATCTTTACCAACATCAATTCCTACAACTTGTTTTACAATAAATAGATTTTTGTTTTTCATAATTTTTATCCTTTTTTTTGTACAAAAAATAAGGAGTTTTCTCACAGTCTTTCCTCGCAGTTGATACGAAATCTTGGCATATAGCCAAGTTTCTCAATACTGTCCTGACTCAAAGAAAGAAACAGAATAGGATGATTATCTGAATATCGATGTACTTGTTGTTGTCATCTTGGCTAAATTCTTACTCCTATTCTGTCCTTATTTCTTATGTTCAAAGATAATTTTCTAAATTAGAAATCTTGAATCGCAAACATACGAGGCTATGATGAAGTCGATTTAAAATTGGTTGCGGCCTAAAGCGAAGATTTCTCTTTTTTAAACCTCTTATAGATTTCAAAAAACTCTATCTTGAAGAATTAAATTTTCAATATTCTGAAAAACATTGGATTTGCCATATTATTAACACTACTTGGGATTACAACCCATGCTCAATCATACTCTAACTTAAAGCGAAAAAATATAGTTTTAGCCGATTCGCTTATTTTAGATAGTTTAAGCATTGTGCCCCATAGCGAAATACTGCACACTCCGAGTAATCAAATAATTTCTGATAGCACATATGAAATAAACTATTCTACTAGCATTCTCTATCTTAAAAATAAATCATTCTTAAAAACCGCTGCAAAGATTCGTTATCGTGTGTTTCCTTTGAACTTCTCAAAACCCTATCCCACTATTCCGCTGGTATTTTCTGATTCAATTCAGGAGACAAAAAATAATTACACACCCCCTTTCAAGTACCACCCCCCTGATAAAGCTGAAGAATCAAATTTTCAGGTAAATGGAAATATTTCAAGAGGAATAAGTACTGGGAATACTCAAAATATGGTTGTTAACTCAAATTTAAATTTGCAACTCTCCGGAGAAATATCCGATGGTTTACAAATTGAGGCTTTGCTTTCCGATAGAAATATTCCTGTTCAACCCGATGGACATACTCAGCAAATTAATGAGTTTGACCAGATTTACATAAAACTTTACGACAGTATTCGATCGTTGCAAATGGGAGATGTGGAGATTAATGCAACAAACAGCCACTTTTTAAAATTTAACAGAAGAATTTTAGGTGGCAACTTCACGCATCAGAATATTAAATTTTCGGATAATACTACTGGAAAATCTCAAATTAGTGCTGCTATTTCTAAAGGAAGCTTTAACCGAACAGAGATTTTAGGAATTGAAGGAGTACAGGGACCTTACCCATTACAAGGAGCAAATAACGAAACTTTTATAGTAATTTTAGCGGGAACCGAAAATGTGTACCTTGACGGAATACTACAAAGTCGAGGAGAAAATGCCGATTATATTATAAACTATAATACAGCCGAACTAACGTTTACTCCAAATCATTTTATTACAAAAGACAGTCGAATAATCGTTGAGTTTGAATATTCCGATAAAAATTACAATCGTTTTTTATTCCATACTCAAAATAGCATCATCCATAAAAAAGCAAACTATTCCATTCAGTATTTTACCGAGGGTGACGCTAAAAATCAACCTGTAAATCAAGTTTTATCTGATGAACACAAGCAAATTTTAGCCGATGCAGGCAACAATCCTTTTAAAGCAATGGTACCCAATTTTGATAGTATTTCTTTTGACGCTAACAGAATACTTTATAAAATGATTGATACTGTTGTAAATACTCTTTTTTTCGATAGTATTTTGGTTCATTCCACTAATCCTGATAGTGCTTTTTATCAGGCTGGTTTTGCTTTAGTAGGTGAAAATAAGGGTAACTATACGCAGTACATTTCAGCAGCAAATGGCAACGTATTTAAATGGATTGCCCCATTGTACGGAATTCCTCAAGGAAATTATGAACCCATACAGCTGCTAATTGCTCCTGAAAAAAAACAAATGGTGGTAGCCAAATCAGCTTTCCAAATTTCGAATAACACAGTAGCTTCGATTGAACTGGCTTACGCTAATAAAAATCCAAACACATTTTCCAATACTAAAAATACTGCTCAAAATGGTGTGGCCATAAAAAACTATGTTGAACACACCATAGCATTAAATGATAACAAATTGGTAATGGATTTTACCTACGAAATGGCGCAACAACAATTTAGCCCCATAGAACGATACAAGAATGCTGAGTTTAATCGCGATTGGAATTTATATCACCCCATTTTAAAAGATGAGCACTTTTTACAAACAAAAATTGCCTTTAAAAAAAAGAAAATAACAAAAATTGAAGCCAAATCGGAGCATTTAAACTTTGGTAAAGATTATCAAGGGTATCGAAACTCAGCCTTTACTAATGTTTCAATGGGTAAATTTAAACTTATTGGAAATTCAAGCTTGCTAAACACCAAAACGATTCTAAATAAAACATTATTTTATCGACATAATATAAAATTATCACGTGAAGTATGGAAAGTAAAACTTGGAGCTATTCATGATTTCGAGAATAATTTGCAAAACCAAATTCAAAGTGACTCTCTGCTATCACCCAGTCAAAAGTATAGCTTGGGCGAAATTTTTATAAGTAATGCCGATAGTTCAAAAAACCAGTTTACACTTTCTTATAAAAATCGCTTTGACTACCTGCCTTTTGATAATAAAATGACCATAAGTACCGAAACAAGAGATGTATTATTTAATAGTTGGTTAAAAACCCATAGGAATCAACAATTAAAAAGTACGGTAATTTGGAGAAATTTAAAAGTGATAAATAGCAAAATTGTAAGCTCATACAAAGATGAACAGAACCTTTTGGGTAGAATAGACCACAATTTAAATTTCAAAAAACGAGCTATCAGTTTTTTTACTTTCTACGAAATTGGAACCGGACTAGAAAACAAAAGGGAGTTCTCCTATATTGAAGTTGCAACAGGCCAAGGTATTTATGTCTGGATTGATTACAACAATAATGATATACCTGAATTAAACGAATTCGAGATATCGCCTTTTCCTGAAGAAGCAAACTATTTAAGAATATATACTCCAACCACTGATTATATAAAAGTTTATACCTTAAAATTTAACGAAACCATTAAACTTGATCCTTCAAAAATATGGAGAAGTACAAGCGGTGTAAAAGGCTTTTTAGGACGATTTAGCAATACTTTTACTTACCGAACATCGCACAAGCATACAGAAAATGACTTTATCTCTAGAATTAACCCATCGCCCGGATTTGTGGCCGACACCTCACAAATGAATAAAAATAGCTCATTTAGAAACACCTTAACTTTTAACCGATCGCACCCAAAATTTGGAATAGACTACAGTTTTAGCGAGCAGAACAGTAAGATCATTCAGAACAATGGCTTCGACGCCACAAAGAATACCAACCATCAGCTAAAAATACGTTGGAACCTTACAGCTGAGCTAATGCTTCTGAACTTATTTAACTTTGAAACACGATCATACAATTCAGAATATTTTTCCGATAAAAATTATACTATCGAAGGTTTAAGTAACTCGTCTACCCTTCAATGGCAGCCCACAACAAAATTTCGGGCTTCTGCTATTTATCAAATAAAAAACAAAAATAATTTGATCGGTACAGAAAAAGTTTTGCTTCACGAAGTTGGCCCAGAAATAAAAATAAATGCGCCTAAACAAGGAATGATTTCAGCCAAAGCATCATTAATAGTAAATAATTATAGCGGAGATGCTAATGCCCCGGTAAGCTATACTATGCTTGAAGGTTATCGGCCCGGTGAAAACTACCGATGGTCGGTTATGTATTCGCGAAATTTAAATAACTTTTTAAGAGTAAACCTTTCATATACCGGTCGTAAACCAGCACAAAGTTCAACAATTCATACAGGCCAATTTAGTATTAGTGCCTATTTTTAATAAACCTTTTTGCCTTTTAAACGTCTTTTTCATTGCTCATTAAAACTTACTAAAACATGCTCATTGTTATTTCGCCTGCAAAAACCCTTGATTTTGAGAAAGCGCGTATTGTAAAACAAGACAGTTTCCCTGAATTTGCTTCAAAAGCATACGAACTTGTTAAGGAATTGAAACACTACAACCCCGAAGAGCTAATGAGACTTATGGGTATTAGCGAAAAATTGGCTGCTTTAAATAATATACGTTTTAAACAATGGCAAAAAGATCCATCCAAAGAATTGGCCCGGCAAGCGATTTGCGCCTTTAAAGGCGAAGTTTATACTGGAATTAATGTTGCCGATTGGTCAAACGAAGATTTTTCTTATGCACAAGAACATCTACGCATACTCTCCGGCTTATATGGAGTATTGCGTCCTTTAGATTATATAAGTCCGTACCGACTGGAAATGGGAACAAAACTACCCACAAAAAAAAGCAAAAATTTATACGATTATTGGGGCAGTGGCATTACAAAATGTGTAACTACTCAATTAAAAAAACTCGATAAACCAGTACTTATTAATCTTGCCTCGAACGAATATTTTAAATCGATACAAACTAAAAAAATAAATGCCGAAATTATCACCCCTGTTTTTAAAGATTTTAAGAATGGTGAATTTAAAGTGCTTAGCTTTTTTGCAAAGAAAGCCAGAGGGATGATGAGCCGTTTTATTATTAAAAACAGACTAAGCCAATCAGAGCAATTAAAAGATTTTTCTGATGACAGCTACTATTTTAATGATAAATTAACAAAAGGCAATCAATGGGTATTTACAAGAGATTAATCTTGATTACAAACAAACATTAGATAAAATTCACTATTATTATTGCACTTGGACTCATCCTTTTATAGGGTTGTCGACCAAAAAACGAAAATTACTTTAAACTTACCATAACAGATGATCCTAATCCTGTAGGCTTGTTGCCGGAACTTATTGAAGTGAATTGTGACGGAACATTGGTAATACTCACCAACCGATTTAATGAAGGTGATGAAATATACCAACATACTTACTTTATTGAATTAAATGAGCAACAAATAGATTCCGTTAATTCTTTTATTTCAGAATTGACTTTTGATTCTATAAATAAAACTGACCAATGAGTTACTTGGTAAAATATGATGCTTTTGAAAAAGGCGAACGAAAAAGTCATATTTATATAGGTAATTCATTGAACTCAAATATTAATTTATTAGCTAATTATTGCAAAACCCTTCCTGAAAGGAATAAACGCTACGTCCTAAACCATTCCTATTATTTTAACACTGCTGAAATTTGCTTTGATTGTAAAAATTAATATGCTGCATTAAGCATTTCTGCCTTATCCCAATCAATTTTCAGCTGAATGGCTTCTTGCTCTTCGGTTAAAAAATTCGAAACGGAAACTCCTAATAGTCGTACCGATTTTTGTGAATCATAAGCTTCATTCAATAAGTCCATCGTATTCTCCCACAACGTATTCATTGCTATAATCGGATCGATTACAGTTTTACTTCTGGTTATTTGGGTAAAGTCGGCATATTTCACTTTTAAAGTTAACGTTCGGCCATATTTTTGCGATCGTTTAATTCTTTCAAAAACCTTTTCAACAATAGGCTGCATATATTTTATTTGCTCATCGAGTGAAATTACATCGCTTGAAAAAGTATTTTCACCTCCAACCGACTTTCGCTCCCTATGAGGATTTACAGTTCTATTATCGTTACCGCGAACAATTTGATAATAATAAGCTCCGGCTTTGCCAAATGTTTGAGTTAAACGGTGCTGTGATAGTTTTTTTAAATCGTCACCAAAAAATATACCCATTTTATGCATTTTCTCTGCAGTAACTTTCCCTATCCCGAAAAATTTTTCAATTTTCAACTTTGCAATAAACTGGGCAGCTTCGTCGGGCGTAACAACAAATACACCATTTGGTTTTCTATAATCGGAAGCTATTTTAGCTAAAAACTTATTATACGATACTCCTGCTGATGCGGTAAGTCTTGTTTCGTCAAAAATTCTCTTTTGTATTTCTTTTGCTAGTAATGTGGCCGATTGTTGGCCAACTTTATTTTCTGTTACATCAAGGTAGGCTTCATCGATTGATAAGGGTTCTACCAAATCGGTATACTCTTCAAAAATAGCCCGTATTTGTAATGATATGGCTTTGTATTTTTCCATATCCCCACGTACAAAAATTAATTGAGGACATCGCCTAAGCGCTGTTACCGATGGTAACGCAGAATGCACTCCAAATTTACGTGCTTCATAACTCGCTGTAGCCACAACACCCCTTTTACTTGCGCTGCCAATGGCAATAGCTTTGCCGCGCAATTCAGGATTATCGCGCTGTTCCACCGCTGCAAAAAAGGCATCCATATCAATATGTATTATTTTACGAATCATTATTCATGCAATGCTTACCCTAAATACATATAAGTTGTTTTGTTTATAAAATTGCCCTTATTTCTCTTTTTTTATTAAACAATATTGTGATTTTTGCGTATTACTAAAAATTAGCTATTGCAGTAAAAATCATTAATTAAAAGAATAAAAGTACCACTTAAAAGTTAAGATTATTGTTTTAATTTTGCTAACTTACAATATAATTTTACTCGCAAATAAATACCGATTTTTAGTATTGATTATGGACAAAAGTGATGTTTTACAATTTATTCAACGATCACGGCATAAAAATGCTAATGAAATTGACTTGTCGAACAAAGGCATTACTGAATTGCCTGAAGAATTAGGAGATTTAACGACCCTAAAAACTTTAAATCTGAGTTATAATAACATTTCAATATTGCCTGCAAGCATTATTAAACTGGTAAATTTAAAAAGCTTATTTCTAACTCGAAATAAAATATCGAAACTACCCATTGGAATTAGCAATTTAGATAAACTTGAATTACTCGATGTTAGTTATAATCCTTTGCTAAAGATTCCACGAGAAATTGGTTCATTTACTCAGCTTAAATTATTGGATGCTAGTTATTGTGAGCTACAAAGTTTACCACTTGACCTCACTAAACTATATAACTTGAAGAACTTAACTCTGGAAGATAACCCCTTGGAATTTCCACCGCAAAAAGTGATTAAACGAGGGCTTTATGCGATAATGCATTTTCTAAGCATTGAAAAGCGTAAAAAAGAAGCATTAAAAGTAATGTTGCAGGTATTTAACTTGCCTGAAAAGATACATGCTCCGTTCAGGCAATACATTAAGTATTTTAATCAAATGATGACAGAAGCCAATCAGAAGGAAGTGGTATTTGATTTGAATTTTATTAATCAGGATTTTTATCAGGAGATGGATTTAAATGCTGGAGTTGAAGGATACCTGTACGATATAATGCGCTATATTCAAGAAAAAGTTGATACCATTAAAAGTACTGAGGAGGTAAACTCAGAAATTAAAGATGTTTACTTTGAAAGTAGAATTAACGATATAAAAGCTCGCCTCAATCGATTTAACGATTCGCTTGATGACAAAATTGATGAAATTAAAAAAATGAAAAATGAATTAAATGGATTATCCGAATCGTTGGATGTAGATGTTCCTTAGATCCCTACCCAAATTGAGCGATTCGCTATCGCAAATCTGCTCAATCGACTGAGGTCTTGTAAGGTTTTCATACTTTTCGTTTCCCCGAAATAATTGGGGCAGGCTACTCAAAATGTGAAAACCAACAATTCCTAGGTCAGCCTGTCCCGTACCGGAGGTCGGGAGGGTTATACCTAAGTAAAGCACCTCTTCACTTTGTTCGAATCGCTCAACTTAGGTTATAACTATATTGTTAACAGAAAAAAAACCTTTAGGTATTAAATTAATGCTTATTTTTGAATCGAATCTATACTTACTAATTTACAAGAAAGAAACTGTTATGCAAAGGGGTCAATTATTTTTTAAGAAGACTCCTCAATAGTACATGATTAAATTGAGGGTTCCACGATATTTGAAAATGAATTTCAACTTAGTAGAACTTATAATTATTTGAAATAAAGATTATTAAATTCACTTTACACTAATGAAAATAGGAATTGCTTGTGACCATGCCGGTTATGAAACGAAAGAAGAGATTATAAAATATTTAGAACAAAAAGGTCATTTGGTGACAAATTTTGGTACAAATTCAGCAGAGAGTATGGATTACCCGGATACCGCACATCCTTTAGCCAAAGCGGTTGAGAATAAAGATGTGGAGATTGGTATTTCAATTTGTGGTAGCGGTAATGGGATTAATATGACAGCCAATAAACATCAAGGTATACGTGCAGCCTTATGTTGGAATGTTGAAATATCAAAATTAGCACGAGAGCATAACAACGCAAATATTTGTTCATTGCCTGCTCGCTTTATTTCTGTTGATTTGGCCAAACAAATAATAGATACTTTTTTAAATACTGATTTTGAAGGTGGTCGCCATCAAAAGAGGCTTGATAAAATGCCTATTAAATAAATTTTTTTAAATCATGCTGAAATAATTAAGTCAGGCTATTGAGGATTTTATAAACTGTAGCTTGCTGCAAGGTTGAATAATAAAATTAATATTGAGAATTATGTTATCGAATACCAGTAAATATGCCATTAGGGCGGTAATTTATTTAGCTGTTCATGCTACTGAAGACAAGCGAATAGGAATAAAAAAAATTGCCGAAGCACTTGAAATACCATCCCCATTTTTGGGAAAAATATTGCAGGTATTGGTTCGTAGAAAGTTACTCTCATCAACAAAAGGACCACACGGAGGCTTTGGGGTAGGTAAAGACCCCAAAGAAATAAACCTTTATGATATTATTATAGAAATGGATGGAGACGATTTGTTTAATTCTTGTTTGCTAGGTGCCGGAAGCTGCGGCGAGCTAGACCATGAAGGCTATTGTGCTATTCATAAAGACTTTGAGAAAGTACGCAAAAACATGGTTGAACTTTATAAAGGCAAAACAATAGGTGTTTTGGCCGCAAAGGCTGAAAGAGATGTGAAGAATATCGTGTTATAATTTTTGTTCAAAGTCAATTAAATAAAGCAATTCTTTTACAGCATCCTTTGTATCGATATTAGGTTTTACCAATTTTTTTCCTTTATATAAGGATATCTTACCCGGCCCAGCGCCAACGTAACCATAATCGGCATCGGCCATTTCACCAGGGCCATTAACAATACAGCCCATAATAGCAATTTTAAGTCCTTTTAAGTGTTGGGTTGCCTGCTTTATTTCTGCTAACGATTTTTCTAATTCAAATAGGGTTCTTCCACAACCGGGGCAGCTTATGTATTCTGTTTTGGTAACTCGCGTACGGCTAGCTTGTAGTATAGCAAAAGAGGTTTCAACCAGCTGTTTTTGGTTTGCCTTGAAAGTGTTTTTCAACCATAAACCATCGGCAAGTCCATCAATAAAAAAAAGACCCATGTCGGCAGCACTTTTCAATTGGAAATTCTCATGGTTTATTTCGGTATACGATTGTTGAATAATTATAGGATTTTGAATATCATTTTCTATAAGCTTATTCATTAATAAGCGAATATCTTGTGTATAGTTAGTTTGAAAAGAAAAACAAACTAAAACAGCCGTTGGGTCGTTTTTTATTACTTCTAAAAACTCTGGGGTAAGCTGGTTGGTAGTAATCTGTACCCAGTTTTGAATGTTACTTTTGTTTTTGACCATTAAGTATTCATCAAAAGAAAAGAGAGGGAAGGTGTTCGGTCTGTTTTCCCAATATTTACAATCAATAATTAGCTTAGTATCCTTAGTAAATTGGAAAGGAACGATGTGTTCACCCACAAAAATTGCATCGGGGGCAAGGTCGGTAGGTTTAAACAGACCCTTTTTTTCATCAAAAATAAAATCAATATCAGTAAAAGTTTCTTCTAAAATTTCATTTTCCGTAGAAATGTCGGCAACCACTAAGGCCTTTTCCAAATGAGGTATGGTAACTCTTTTATTATAGCAATAGGGATTAAAAGCGATGGTTGAATTACTATTTGATGAATCAATTTCAAATTGTTTAAAATGATTTACCAATGTTTTAGCAACAGGAATTTCTTTGGCCGGATGCTCCGTTAAGGAAACACGAATAGTATCACCCAAGCCATCGTGCAAAAGTGTTCCTATGCCCACGGCTGATTTTATTCTACCATCTTCACCACATCCAGCTTCTGTAACGCCCAAATGAAGAGCAAAACGCATATTTTCTTTGTGCATATGAAGAGCAAGTAAACGATACGCTCCTACCATTACTCTTGTATTACTGGATTTTAATGACACAACAACATTGGTAAAACTTCGTTTTTCACAAATTCGTAAAAATTCCATGGTTGCTTCAACCATTCCTTCAGGAGTATCACCATAGCGGCTCATTATTCTATCTGACAACGAACCATGGTTAGTACCCACTCTTATAGCTGTATTATGCTTAACACAAAGATCAAGAAACTTGTTAAATCGACTTTCAAGGGCATCTAATTCAATAGCATATTCTTTATCGTTATAATCTATTGTTGTGAATGTTGCTCTTTTATCAATATAATTGCCTGGGTTAATACGCACTTTATCAACGTATTGCGCGGCAATATCGGCCAAGTCAGGATTAAAATGAACATCGGCAACAATAGGAGTATTATAGCCTTTTTCAACCAAGAGGGCTTTAATTTCTTTTAAGGCTTCAGCATCTTTTGAATTTATAACGGTGTATCGAACAAGTTCGCCACCAGCATCAATAATTTCAATAGCTTGATTAACCGAAGCTTCTACCTTGTACGTTGATGTATTTGCCATTGACTGGACCCTAATAGGATGTTGATACCCCATTTGAATGGATCCAACAGTAACATTGTGGGTTTTTAACCTTACGTTTTGAAAAGGAGTAGGTGTGAACCAAACTGGCATAAAGACGTTTTTAAAGTTGAGCACCCTATGTATGACAGGCGGGTGGCTTAATAGCTTAAAACTTTTACTTTCTTAATTGTTGTTTCATTATTTTGGTAATGTATTTACCAATTATATCAAACTCTATGTTTACACGTGTTCCGGCTTTATAATTGTGAAAAACGGTATGTTCGTGAGTATAAGGTATAATAGCTACCTGAAAAGAAATGTCTTGTGAATTTACCACAGTTAAACTTACACCATCAACAGAAATAGATCCTTTTTCAACAGTAATATTTTCTCCCGGTTCGTATTCAAAAGTAAAATACCAACTGCCTTCAGCTTCTTCAACCTTGGTGCAAGTTGCTGTTTGGTCTACATGGCCTTGAACCATATGTCCATCAAGCAATTTATCCATGGTCATACTGCGTTCAAGGTTTACTTCACTATTATTAAGCAAATCGCCAAGATTCGATTTAACAAGTGTTTCTTGAATGGCTGTTACAGTATAGGTTTTGTCGGTTTTTCTTACCACAGTTAAACAAACCCCATTATGAGCAATGCTTTGGTCAATTTTTAACTCATTAACAAAGGAGCAAGCAATGGTAAAATCAATATTTTCTTTATTTTTATCAATGGATATTACTCTCCCGGTTTCTTCTACAATTCCTGAAAACATACTAAAAAGGTTTAATAATTAAGGTGCAAAAATATTCAAAAAGAAAGGATATTACTAATAATACTCAAATTGAGCGATTCGCTATCGCAAATCTGCTCAATCGACTGAGGTTTTGTAAGGTTTTCATACTTTTCGCTTCCCCGAAATAATCGGGGCAGGCTACTCAAAATGTGAAAACCAACAATTCCTAGGTCAGCCTGTCCCGTACCGGAGGTCGGGAGGGTTCTACCTAAGTAAAGCGCCTCTTCACTTTGTTCGAATCGCTCAACTTAGGTAGAAGCTAAAGCGAGATGCACTAAAGTGCATAGTTTTAACTACTAATGAGACCAATAAATCGTACGAGGGATATCCTCTGTCCAATAAAAATAAATCTCCTCCACAACACTCTTTTGCTAATGTACGCTCTCCTATACTAGTATTAACGAGCTTAGCATCTATAGTTATTTTATTTAAAACATCATATGTTTTAGAGCCACGTGCTAAAACAACTTCTTTATTCATTAGGTTTGTTGTGTAAGTACCAAATTCTTCAATTGTTTCATCGTTTTTAGGAAGAAAAACTTCTGTACCATCAATTCCAATCAGTCTATGTCCACGCCATAGTTTATAATCGTAATTTGAATAGTAATGGTTTGTTGAATCATTATTTAAATGAATAAATGTTTCATGCTTAATTTTTTTTCGGGCTTGAGAAAATGCACTTTAAGTGGCGAATTGTTCTTGATATTGCCGGTTGTTATAATCTTTAAAAAAGCGATCAAGTTCTCGTTGAATTGAGCCCTGTATATTAGAAAGAATGAATCAACTTAAAGATTTGAAGGTGAAATTTCTTTTTCTTGTGAAATCTTTTAAACCTATTTTGTAGGTTGTAATAAACTTTGAGTAAGAGAGCTTACCATTCAGTAAATCAATCAGTTTAGTATTTAAAGAACCAGTTTGTAAGTTGCTAAATATCAGTCCTTTATAATTTTGAGAAAATTTTCCGTGCTTTTGTCATAATTGTACATTTTATTTGTTTTATATACTAAACACACAACCTATACACCTAAATATCAATTAATTAAATGTATTTTTCTTAACTTATTGACATTGGCCTTGCTGGCAGGCGAAACAACCTGTTCCGCCATAGCGGAATGCTTTAAAATAAACGCACTTGGAAATTTTCTTAATAATTATATCGCATTATCAAATTATTGATAATCTGGATATTAAATTAATTTTAACCCGAAAATTCATGAATTTTCTACGATCAAGGTATACCAACAAATTTGGGCTTATTGCATAGCCCAAGTTTGAGTATCTCTAAATCTGCCTCCGGACTAGCTTCGGGAGGATTTCCCGCTTTGCAACCCACTGACCAACACGCATTCATATAATTCGCTTCGCTTTTCCATGATAAAGCGGGTTAAGAAAGTTTATAAATTATTCAGTCTAAATTTATAAATCATGTATTTACTAAAAAACAAATATTAAGAATTATGAAACAGTGTGAACAAACCGTGAACGAGAAAAAAAGCTTAACCACGTAACTTTTTTAGATAGTTTGATGGAGTACAAGCAAATTTTTGCTTAAAAGCTCGTGAAAAATGAGCATGCGATTTAAACCCCACTTTCCATACAATTTCAGAGATAATACATTCACCAGTTTCAATCATTTGAGCAGCGCGATTTAAACGATAAGTTCTAATAAAATCGGCTACAGGTTGCCCTGTTAAAATGTTTACCTTTTCATACATAAGTGTACGCCCTAAATAAAGTTTTTTAGCTAAAAAATCTACATCCAAATCTGGGTTATCGAGATTGGTTTCCATTATTTTTAATAGCTTTTCAAGAAAGGCGCTTTCGGCATTGTTTTTATTCTTTATTTCAGCAGGAATGGTGTTGGGATTATTATTAATTTGTTCTTGTACATTTTTACGCAATTCAAGTATGCGTTGTATTTTTATAATTAATATCTCCACATCGAAAGGTTTTGTGATATAATCATCGGCACCTACCGAATAGCCCTTAACCTTTGAATCATGCGATATTTTTGCTGTAAGTAAAATAAAGGGAATATGACAAGTAGCTATCGATTTTTTTACCTTTTGACACAATTCATACCCATCCATTATAGGCATCATAACATCACTTATAATTAAATCAGGACTTGAATTTTTAAGCAGTTTTAAGGCCTCCTCTCCATTTTTTGCCGATACTACTCTAAAATAATCCGAAAGTTCATTCTTTAAAAAGTACAGTATATCGATGTTATCTTCAACAATAAGTATTTTTAATTTATTGGTTTGTTCAGATGTTTGCAACTCATTAAAACCAGCACTTAATTCCATATCGGGAAAAGTGGTAGATGCAGCCTCAATACCTTGGGTTTGCACCGGAATTTGCACTATAAATTCAGAACCCTTGTTTAAAGCACTTAAAATAGACACACTGCCACTATGCAATTCAGCATATGTTTTAACCATGTATAAACCTACCCCAGTGCCAGTAATCCCTTTTGTTCGAGGATCATCGGCCTGGTAGTAAAGCGAAAATATATTCTTTAAATTTTCATCAGAAATACCAATTCCGGTATCAATTACTTTTATTCGCAACATATCGTTACCATTTACAGTAATCATCCCAATATTGATATCTACCCTACCCATTTCTAAAGTGTATTTAAAGGCATTCGACAATAAATTATAAACTATTTTCTCCATTTTGTCAGGAGAGAACATCATAAAAAGTTCATCTCTATCTTTATAAATATTAAACACAATATTTTTATCCATGGCAAGGTTGCTGAACGTTTCAGCAATATTTATTACAAACCGAATTACATTTCCATATACCGGTTTAAAGCTTAATTTACCAGCATCAGCCTTTTTAAAATCAAGTATTTGATTAACCAAGCGCTCCAATAATTCGGCATTGCGATAAACTATTTTAAGCAGTTTTTTTACTTCTTTACCATCCAGTTTATCGTCGTCGGTATTTATCACCTTTTTAATGGGCCCCAATATTAAGGTTATAGGTGTTCTGAATTCGTGCGTTATGTTGGTAAAAAATGTCGATTTGCTTTTGTCTAACTCCAGAAGATTTTCAGCTTCTAATTTTCGAAGTTTTACTCTGTTTTTAAGTTGGATACGCGTTGATAAACCCCAATAAATAAGAACTAAACATATTAAAACAATTATAAAGCTCAGGATATAACCTATAGTTGATCGCCAGAAAGGAGGTAATACTATTATTTCGAGATTTGTGGCTTGTTTACTATTTGTTCCATTGTTATTAAAGGCTTTCACCTTAAAAATATATTTACCTGGTTCAAGGTTGGTGTATGTTACCCTGTGCGAATTACCAATAATTTGCCACTTATTGTCAAAGCCTTCAAGTTTGCAGCTATACTGATTTTGGGAGTTTTGAACAAAATTAAGGGCTGTAAATATTATACCTATCACCTTTTGGTTATAATCTAGTGTAATGATATTATGCTTCACATAGCTTTTGCGATACTTACTTAGTTTCGAATTTTTATTAAAAATGCTCTCATTAAAAATTTCAATATCTGATATTACTACATTAGACAAAAAATTATTGCTCATTATGCTGTCGGAATGAAACCATGTAATTCCGTTTTTCCCTCCAAAATAAATGTTCCCATCTGTTGTTCTGGCAACCGCATGTGGGTGATATTCACCTGCAACTCCATCGTGAATGTCATAGTTTTCAATATTTTTAACAATTAATTTATTGCTATAAGAAATATTAAGTTTCGAAATACCAGAAGTAGTTCCTAACCAAATATTTCCTTTGTGATCTTCAATAATTGAACTAATACTACTGTTTGACAGACCATTGGCATTCGTAAACCTTTCAAATTTTTCGGTATATCTATCAAAAAGGTTTAATCCATTTTCAGTACCAATCCAAATATTGTTTTTGTGGTCGCAATAAATTGCAATAACTGAGTTATGGCTAAGCGATGTACTATCGCCTAAAATATTTTTATAGCTTTTAAAAAAAACAGCAGCTGTATCGGTTGTAGTAATTCCTTGGGTGGTGGCAATCCAAATTTGCCCAAACTTATCAATGCAAATATCATTTATCCAATCATCAGTTAAGTTGGTTTCCCAATTTATATAATCGGCTCTCCACTGTTTAATTAAGTTTCCATTAGGATTAATTTTCATTAAGCCGTTACCATGAGCTACAGCCCAAATATTATCATTTTCGTCAAATGCAATACCTCGAAAATCTATAATGCCATTGTAGTTAAAAAACAACTCTTTACCATTGGCTAAATTCATTTTTTGTAAACCTGCATAATAACTACCTATCCATAAATTGTTGCGTGAGTCGGTATTTAATGCAAGCACCGAACCCGGAGCGGATCCTTTAGCGTAATTTAAATCATTACGGTAGGTTAATATGGTATTATTCTTTGTATTTATTTTATCAATATTATTTCGATAATAACCAATATACAAATTACCTTGTTTATCAGCATGAATAGATGAAACAGCTTTTTTGCTTAACCTTGTATCACTTTCCTTTGTATTATCCCATTGATTAAATTTTTTGTTTTCATAAATCATAAATACCCCGTCACCTTCCGATGCCAACCAGAAATTGTTTGAATTGTCTTTTAAAATCGCCGTGACATTGAATGTAATTTCAGGAAGTGGTATTTCTATGACAGAATGAGGATCATTCGCTTTTATTGAATTTGGATATAAGTATAAAACTTTTTCGGAGAAAAACATGATATTGCTTTTGTATTTAGCCATAGCTAAGGCTCCTTGCTTATTCTTATCAAATACTTTGTTAAATGTTTTATTGTTTATTGAATATTTATAAACCCCATCATTAAATGTTCCCAACCATAAAATATCTTCCTCAATTATTATTGAGCAAATTGAATTTGCCCACTCGGCCGATGATATATTTGGAAAAATGGTAAACCGATTAATTTCGTTTGTTTTAACATTGTAGTAGGCAAAACCAGCATCTTGATAACCTAACCAGAGGTTACCTTTCGAATCGGGAGCCATGATTTTAAAGTGATTAAATTTTTTCAATTCTTCAGGAATCCATTTCTTTGAAAAAACCAGTACGCTTTCTATTTCGCTCACCGTCAGCATTTTACGCGCCACCTCCTGCATTGCTTTTATGAACTCTTTTTTAGAATTAAAAGTTTTAAATTGCAATGATTCGGCTACTTTAATCATATAGTCGGGCAAGTTTTGCTCTTTTAAACCTCTTATGCTTTCAATATCTAATTTATAATTTAGTTCAAAATTTATTTGTTCAAACTCGTCCAATTCTTTTTTATATATATTTAAGCCTTCTTGGGTAGCTACCCACAAATGCCCATAGCTATCAATCTTTATATCGGTAATAAAATGATAACTTAATTTTTTGTTACTAAGAATCTGGCTTTCATACCTAATGAAATTATTATCAACCGAATTATAACGACACAAACCATTGTTTTGTGTTCCTATCCATAAATTCCCATCAACATCAATACATAACGCCGTTATATTATTATCACTTAGGCTTGTACTATCCGATGGATTATTGAAATATGTTTTCATATTGTATCCATCGTAACGATTGAGGCCATTTTTAGTACCAATCCATATGTAACCCGACTGATCTTGAGCTAAACAATTAATATAGTTGTTTGATAAACCATTCTTATTCGCAATGTTTTGAACAGTAATATGCTCAAGTTGCGCTTTTGAATCAATTGAAAGCAAAAAGCAACTGAAAAGGATTATATTAAATATTACGAATTTCATCACAACATCAAAAATAGCAAAATATTTAACAATGAAAATACAATACCTCATGCTCATATCTCCATATATATAATTAATATTCAGATTTTAACGACTCAATACCGCTACTTATTATGTACAAATCGTCAATAAAAACGGATAAATAGTCAAACAAAAATGACTATCAATGTACAAATCGTCAACATTTTTATTTTCACCGACTAATTGATTTTAGTTGCCTTGTGTAATATTGTGCTGGTCAATTAGGGTGATCAAAACTTTTTTAACAAACTATTTAAAAACTAAATTTTATGAAGTATAATAAACTTTACAAAAAGTTGTTAAGCTTTGGGTTATTAGTTTTACTTATAACTACAGGCTTTAGCATGCAAACGTATGCTCAAACAGTAACGATTCAAGCAGAAGATTATGCTACATTTTGTTGTGGCGATGGTAAACTTGAATTAGAAAACAATGGGAATTCCATTGGCTATTTTGACAACGATGGTGAAATGCTCACTTATAGCATTGATGTTACCACAGCTGGTTACTATGAAATGTCATTTAAATATCTTGCCGGCGAAAGTGGAAATGTAGTTGTTCGTACCGCACAAAATTCTGAGGGTATGGTTGGATTCCAAGGGCAGACATACCCTGGTGGCTGGTGGTTAATGCCAATCAATGAGTGGCCTTCAACTTCGGACAGTCCATTGTTTTATTTGCCAGCAGGTAATCAAAACCTATATATAATAAATAAAGGGGTAGGTTTTAATATTGATTATTTTAGTATAAATTATAGTGCAAATCAATCGGTAACTATTGACCGCATTGAAGCAACCCCTTCAAAATTAAGGGTTAAACCAGCGCACAGTGCTTCAATTTATGCAAAGGCCTATTCAACATTGGATAAAGAAGTTGCCATACCACTACAATGGTCGGCTAATGTAGTAAACGGAGTGTATTCTGCCGGAGCAGTTCCAGGAACGGATATAATAACTGTTAGCTCAGGCAATGTAACTACAAATATTCCTGTAACAATTGGCATGCCAGTTAAAACAAAAAACTTTATGGTTAACCAGCATGGACAGCTGAGTACGAACGACAAAAATATTGTTGACAAAAATGGAAATGCAGTATCGTTTGCTGGCCCAAGCTGGTTTTGGAGTTGCAGTGCTTCTGAATATTGGACCGCTGGTGCAGTAGACTATTTTGTTGAACAATGGAGAAGCGGTATCGTTCGTTTACCTATGTCAATTGCTCCTGGAAGATATTGTGATAATACAAGTAGCGAACCAAACAGTACCTGTTTTAATATAGCTCCTGGTGACTTGTCAAAAAATCCAGAAACTGGTGCGCGTGGTGAAACATGGAATTTAATGAATTACATGCACAATAAAGAATATTCATTAAACCTGATGAAAACTATGATTGATGCTGCTATTGAAAACGATGTTTATGTAGTGGTTGATTTTCATGAGCATTGGGCGCATAAATCAGATATAAAAGATTTAGCTATTGATTTTTTCACTGAAATTGCAAGTATGTATGGTGATTACCCAAATATTATTTATGAAATATTTAACGAACCAAATAATAATGTAAGCAATTACGAGGTACAAGTATTTGCAAACGAAATTATACCTGTTATTCGTGCGCACGACCAAAATAATGTAATTGTTGTTGGTTCATCATGGTGGTCGCAACAACCTTGCGATATTAATTTAGCTCAAGGCAACACTTCGAATGTAGCTTATACTTTACATTATTATTCAGGCGATGGCGGGCATCAGAATCTTGATGACGTGATAAAGGACTGTAACAGACCTATTATGGTAACCGAGTGTGGAAATGAAACTGGCTCATATTATGATTTTGTTAACAGATGTAAGGAATACAATGTAAGTAATATGTCTTGGGCTGTGAACAATAAGGTTGGGGATCTTAGCAAGCGAGACGACCATTTATGGTCTGTTTTCAATCCTGAAGCAGGATATGATCCAACGACATGGGATGATGCTGATTTATCAGGTGCAGGTCAAACACAAAAATCTATTATTTCAACATGGCCACGTTCAATTGACAGACCAATACCTATTTGTGAAGATGAAGTTCTAAATAGAATTGAAATTACTGCACCTACTACATCTCTTGAGCCAGGTGAATCATTAACATTAGGTATTAAAGCTTACAGTGCTTGTAAAGAAATTGCTGCTCCAAGCCCAATTTCATGGACAGGTGCTAATGGTGGTGTATTTTCATCAGATACAGTTGGTGAATTTACAATTACAGCTTGCTATGAAAATTTCTGTGATGATATTAGAATTTCAGTTGACTCTGTGGTTGACAACATCCTAATTAATGGTGATTTTAGTGATAATCTAACAGCATGGACAACATATGTTGATAATTCAGCTACTGCAAACGTTACAGTCGTTAATGGTGAGTTGGCAGCTTCAATTTCATATGGTGGAACAGCCGATTGGAATGTTCAGTTTTATCAAACGGAATTAAATATTGAAAACGGATTATCGTACCGTGTAACATTTGATGCTCGTTCCTCAGGATCGAGAAGTATAAAAGCGCAAGTTGAGAAAAACGGAGATCCTTGGACAACTTATGGTGGTGGTTCAATTGATATAACAAATCAAATGGCTAACTATTCTTACGACTTCACTATGAGTGAACCTACTGATGCAGCAGCAAGAATATCATTCAATTTAGGAGCAAGCTCTGAAGATGTAATAATTGACAATGTAATTTTATATGTTACTGGTGCTCCAAATCAAGCTCCTATAGCTAATGCTGGTGGCGATGAAACATTCCCAGCAGAAACAACAAGTGTTTCACTAAATGGTTCAGCAAGTTACGATCCTGACAATGGTTCTCAGCCTTTAACTTACACATGGACACAAACAGCTGGTTCTACATTAGCTATAAGTGATGCGAGCTCAGCCACACCATCTATTTCTGGTTTAAGCAATGGAGCTTCTTATACTTTCCAATTAGTTGTAAACGATGGTGAATTAAATAGTAATGCTTCAACCGTAACCATTGAGATTTTAGAGCCAATTACTAACATACTTACAAATGGCGATTTTGAAAATGGCATTGACCCTTGGGTTGTTTATATAAACGAAGCTGCTTCAGCTAATCCTGCTGTTCAAAATAGCGAATTAAACGTAAATATTTCATGGGGTGGTAGCGAGCAATGGCATGTACAAGCTTATCAAGCTGATCTTACCATTGTTAACGGTGTTACTTATCGTTTATCTTTCGAGGCTCGCGCTGAAGCAAATCGCTCAATGCCTGTATTAGTTGAGAAAAATGGTGATCCATATACTACTTTTGGTTCTGAAAATTTTAGCCTAACTCCTACAATGACAGAGTATAGCTTTGATTTTACAATGACTAATCCTACTGATAATAATGCAAGACTTACCTTTAACTTAGGAACAAATGCAAACGATGTAATTATTGATAATGTTGTATTAGAAGTAGGAGGTAGCCAAAAACCAATTGCTAATGCTGGTGCTGATATCAACTTACCTGCTGGCTCTACTTCAACAACTTTAGATGGTACTGCTAGTAATGATCCTGATGAAGCTCCTGCTCCATTAACATATAACTGGACTCAAACATTTGGGCCTTCTGTAACAATAAGTGATGCATCGTCAGCAACTCCAACTGTTAGTGGTTTAAACGATGATGAATTGTACACATTCCAATTAATTGTAAACGATGGTGAATTAAATAGTAACCCAAGTTTTGTAAATGTAAGCGTTGGATCAAATAAGGTTTATTTAACTACCGAAACTATTGGTACTGGTAATGGAACAATTACATTATCGCCTGCTGGCGGTGAATATGCAATAGGTGACATTGTTACGGCAACTGCTATTCCTTCGGCAGGTAGCGATTTTATAGAATGGAGTGGAGATGCAAGTGGAAACACTATAACAATTGTTATAACTATGGATAGCAATAAGCATATTATTGCTGAATTCAATGACAATACCCCAAGGGTTTACGAATACGGTATAACTCCAACTCAGGCAACAGAGCAAGAAGCTCAAACTGCATACAATGTATTTATTGCTAAGTTTTACGAAGACTGTTACGACGGTAAAGCAAGAATTAAATGGGGATTAGCTTCAAATGACTGGGAAGAACCTGACAAAACTGTTTCCGAAGGAATAGCTTATGGTATGCTATTAACTGCTTATTTTAACGACCAAAACCGTTTCGATAAACTTTGGAACTACTACAATGCATTTTTAGATAACAAGGGTTTAATGCACTGGAAAACTCAAAATTGCAATGGTATTGTAGAGCGAAATGCAGCTACTGATGCTGAATTAGATGTAGCCTTTGCACTTATGGTTGCTGATAAAAATTGGGGTGCTCAATACGGTACAGATGCTCGTAACATAATTGCGAAAATCAAGCAGTATGAGGTTGATGGCGATGTATTAAAACCTGGTGACGACCCTGATTTTGGTGGTCGGAGTCATACTAATATTTCATATTTTGCACCTGGATATTTTAAAGCTTTTGGTGAATACACAAATGATGAAGCATTCTGGACAAGTATTACTGATAGATGTTATACTATTATTGACAATAACCTAAGCGTAAATAATGCAGTTGGTGGTTTAGTTTCTGACTGGTGTGATGCCGAAGGAAACTACTCTCATCCTGAGGGTCGAAATACATACTCCTATGATGCTTGTCGCACACCTTGGCGTATTGCTATGGATTATGTGTGGTATGGTGATTACAGAGCAAAAGATTACTTAGATAAATCGAATAGTTTTGTTTCTCAAGTTGGTGGAATCAGTCAAGTTATAAGTGGATATGATCAAGATGGTTCTATTAGGGATATTAACGAAGCACATCATAATATGACCTTTATTTCAACCTTTGCTTGTGCAGGTGTTGTATTAAACGATAATAATTTAATGGATACGTACTATGACGAAATGAATTCTGTTGGCAATACTAGCTATTTCGATTATTCTTTTAATGCTTTGGTTCGTTTATTATTATCAGGTAAAATGCAAAATCCAATGGTGCCTGATGATAAAGTAAGACTTAATTTAACAATTTCAGGATCGGGTAATGTAGAACTTAGCCCAGCTGGTGGAGTTTATGATCTAGGTACCCCTGTAACCCTTACTGCAACAAGTGGCAATTTCTTAGGTTGGTCTGGAGATTTATCAGGCGAACAAACTCCGGTAACTATTACAATGGATGGGAATAAAAATATAACTGCAAGCTTTGAAGTTGGTGGTGACCCAACTCTGATTGAAGCTGAAACTTTTGCAATGACAGGAAGTGTTAATGGTGGCGAAGGAGTTAGAACTGAAACTTGTTATGATGCTGGTGGTGGTCAAAACATTGGTTGGGTAGATGCTGGTGATTGGACAAGTTATGATGGCGTTGATTTAGCATCTGGAAACTACTCTGTTGAAATTAGGTATGCCGGTAAAGGCGGTCAGTTGCAGTTCGAAAAGTCTGGTGGATCACCACAATATGGTTCAGTTATAGATATTCCTTCAAGGCCTGACGGACCTAACCAATGGCAAGATTGGGAAACCGTTACTGTAAGTGTTAACATTATTGAATTTACACAAAACTTAGGCGTTTATTTCCCTGATGGTGATGTTAATATTAACTGGTACAAATTTACTCCTACTACTCAAAAAGCAGGTGTATTATCTGCAAACAATGAAATAGCTGTTGAAAACCTTAAGGTTTATCCAACCCCAGCTAACAGCCAAGTTACTATTGAAGTTACTAAAGATACTGAAGTTGTATTGTTTGACTTAACAGGACAAGTTGTATACCGCGAACAATTAAGCATGGGTAAACAACAAATAAATATCTCAAAATTAAAAACAGGGGTTTATATTGTAAAAGCTTTAAACAAAACAAAAAGGTTAATAAAACAATAAGATTTTTAAGTAAATGAGTATTTATCCCGATTAATTAATCGGTAATATTTAAATCCCATGAATGGTTATCGTTCATGGGATTTTTTAATCTCAAATTTGTCATTAAAATCCATCGAATTAACTACTCAATATAGAAAATCTACTTAAGCTTTGCATATTAGAAGGATTATTGTGTAAACTCTTCCAAAATTGTTTTGAGAAATACAAGAAGTTTTTGAAGCTGAAAATTGGACTTTTTCAGAAAATCGCAACATTAAAAATCGAGTCTACTCTGAAATTGCTTTTTTGTGCGAGATTTTAAAAAACAAGGGCATTAGTGTCAAGTTTTATTTTATTAGCTTCACTCCTCTTCCGCGGCGACTTCACCCCTTTATGGGGAGCTTGCAAAAATTAAGTTTTTTTAGCAAACATTTAGATGCTTTGCTAAAAAACTTATTCAAAGTACATTTCCTTATTAGGGAAGTCCCAAAGGGGAAAGGGTGAAATAGTGATTTGCAAATAACTACGCTTTTTAAAACTACAGGTGAAAGAACTGTAGTTTTCAATAAAATGATAGAAATTTGAGTGCACCTGAAAAAAATTGCCGTAGCTATGTAGGTATTTTATATCTAACTCAGTTTAATAAGTTGAAGTGCATCCAACCTTAGTCGCGCATCCTTAATGAGCGTAGCTAGTGTAGTCTGTTCATTAAGTGCTACCTGAATTTCTTCGGGCCTAATGTCTTTATTTTTTTCGTGTAATATGTTAAGTCTATCTATTTCATGATCCAGCGTGAGATTCATGCGCTGTAGTCCATTTGATATTTCTTTTGCTCCGTGCTCTTCAGCAATTTTTGTAGCTACCGAAATCATATTGGGTAGAATAGTTTCCATTAAAGTATCATTATCCAGTAAGGAATCCATTTGTCCCGGAGTCAATTGTTTGTCAAATGTTTCAACAGAATATGCATCTGTTACTTCCTTGCACGTATGGTCTACCACAACCCTTAGCGGTGTGTTGGGCAGAAATTGATCAACATATATATTTTTGCCACCCGCTGTTTCAAGAACAAACAGCAGCTCTAGCAAAAGACCCGGACTGCTGGTTCCACGAAGTACTCCAAAACTTGCGCTTCCTGTCCCTGAACTTAATACCATGTCAATAGCTCCTGTTGTCATGGGATGATCCCAACTAAGGAAACTAACATCTTCTCTGCTTAGCGCGCGTTTTCTATCGAAGGTAACCGATATACCTTCACGCGAAATAGAAGGAAACGCTTCGGTGTTTGTAGCGCCAGGATGCAATAAGTAAGTTCGGGGGGCTAGATCCTCCATTTCCATATCAAAATGCTCAAAAACTTCTGTAAAATAATTTTCCAGACTCTTATCGAGGTCTTCAGCTTGAATTTGTTTCACCAACTTTTTGGCAATTTCAGGGCGGTAAGAATTCATTTCCAACAATCTATCACGTCCGTTTGCTAAAATTACCTTCAATTCTTTTTGATAAGTCGCTGTATCGGCAATCAATGCTTCCAATTTAGTTTCTGCATCTGCAAAGGCTTTAGCTTTGGAAATATTTATAAGTCGTTCGCTAAATAATTTAGAAATTTTATTTCCGCCTTCAAGATTTTCTTCAAAGGCATTTAAGCCTTCATGAAACCACCTTACAAGCACATGTTGCGGAGTATCCACAAGGTAGGGAACATGAATATTTATATCTTTTGTTTGGCCAATCCTATCAAGACGTCCTATGCGCTGCTCCAATAATTCGGGATGAAAGGGCAAGTCAAATAAAATGAGGTGATGCGCGAATTGAAAGTTTCTTCCCTCGCTACCAATTTCAGAACAAAGGAGTAAGCGCGCACCATCCGATTCTGAGAACCAAGCCGCATTTCTATCGCGTTGTATAATGGTGAGGTCTTCGTGAAAAACACCGACTTTAAAATTGGCAATCTTACCCAAAGCATGTTCCAAGGCCAACACCTTTTCTTTACTTTTGCAAATGAGCAGTACTTTTGCAGGATGCAGCTCCTTCATTTGTTTTAAAAGCCAGCTAACTCTGGGGTCTTTAACAAACCAAAATTGTTGCTCATCGCTAGCATCCGTTGAAAACCCCATATCGTTGGCAAACTCATTCGTTAAACGCTGAATCCATATTTTATGGTCTTCGGTTGCCGATATAGGAATTACATGTGCCTTTCGCTTTGGGAAACCACTCATTGCTGAACGGGTATTTCGGAATAATACCCGGCCCGGACCATGTTGGTCAAGCAAATCTTCAATAAGGTTATTTTTTGCTACATCGCCGCCTGCAGCTAACAATTCAATTCTTTCTTGAGAAAAAATGGATGCCAGCAATTTCTTATCCTTGGCTTGCAAGCTTTTTCCT
This sequence comes from Salinivirgaceae bacterium, assembly GCA_027858735.1. Lineage (GTDB taxonomy): Bacteria > Bacteroidota > Bacteroidia > Bacteroidales > SZUA-534 > GH45. The sequence goes on along the minus strand of JAQICC010000391.1, from coordinate 3,124 downwards.
AAAGACAAGTTTTCCACCATATTGGCTACGTTTTTATGGTCATGTGATTCGTTTTTAAAATCATCGTAGTTGGCATATCTATCCAGATCGAGCAATCGCAATCGAGCAAAATGACTTTCCATGCCTAATTGCTCCGGCGTAGCAGTGAGCAGAAGTAAGCCTTTTGCCTCTTTACTCAACAGTTCCACAATACCGTATTCTCTACTCACATTGTCAACGGACCATTCCAGATGATGTGCTTCATCTACAACAAGCATGTCCCAGCTGGCAGAAAGTGCTTGTCGTGATCGCTTTTCTGAACCGGCCAAAAAATCGGTACTACAGAGAATAAGTTGATCGTCCAAAAAGGGATTTCCATCGGGTGCGTTACCATCAAGGGAGGCGCAACGTTCTTCATCAAAAATATTAAACCAAAGGTTAAAGCGACGCAGCAGTTCTACAAACCATTGATGCACTAAGGACTCCGGAACTAGAATCAGCACTCTTGAAATCCTTCCGCTTAATAATAAACGGTGTAGAATTAAGCAAGCCTCAATGGTTTTTCCAAGTCCCACTTGATCAGAAAGCAAAACACGAGGCGCATAACGCATACTTACTTCATGTGCAATGTAAAGTTGGTGAGGAATAAGATCTATTCTTCCACCCACAAATCCATTTACAGGAGATATTCTCCGCCTATGATCGTAGTGAAGAGTTTTTCTCCGTAAGGCAAATAGTTCCGGTGAGTCTACATCACCCATAAATAATCTATCGTCTACGGCATGTGTTACGGAAACATCCCCGAGGTCCGCCTCCGACAATGTCCTACCTTTTCCGTAATACATATACATATCGTCCTCAAGCTCAACCCGTTCAATTAGCAAGGGGTGTTTATGGGTATCTATTATGGTAGCACCCGGCTTAAAAATAACCCGACGTAAAGGAGCTGTATCTATTGCATAAAGTCGCGTTTCATCTGCTACTGGAAAATGTATCTGCACCCGTCCTTTGCTGGTTTCCGTTAGAATTCCAACGCCTAGTTCTGGCTCACCTTCACTGGTATATCTTTGATTGGGTAAAAAGTTCCCCATATAACGTGTCTTATTAAATTATGAATAAAAAAAATCAAATTAGTCTCTTAGAAAATGCCAATAGCTTCCCCGAAATAATCGGGTCTGTTATGCTTGACACCTTCTATGGAGCCACTTGATTTTATTATAGTTTTCTTAGAAGCACTAATTAAAGATTGCTTCATTTTATTTTAAAAAAACAGAGGACTACTGAATTTGTTGGTTTTTGCCATCAAAACCAAATATCCTTTAAAAGGTGCGAAGAAAACGAAAGTTGCTGATATAAAAAAACGCAGTACTAAGTTCTTTAATTACGTAGATTCAACTCCGGCATATTGAGTTTTAACTGAGAGCATATATAGGTATTTACTTTCCTGTTGCTCTGCAGTTTTGCCATAAAACTTTAGATGAACATTATCGCTCATGCGACCATTGGAAAGGAAACAAATAGAAATAGTCTCACTTCCTGGCGGAGTAATACTTATGCCATAAATGCTTTGATTGTAGTCGGCTTTACCAAAAATATTTTCAGGAAACTGCCGCTCATAAAGAGTATATTTCCAATTGTATATTTTAGCAATATCCTGAACCTCATCAATTAAATCTGGCAATAATTCCGGTTTGGCAATGCTGCCGCTGTAGTGAAAACTTAAACCCATTTTACTCCTTTTTTTTTGAGCTACTCAAACTATTATATTTGCTATTTAAGATTTTAGAAAATTACTCCAATATTATTCTCCTTAAGCAATGCCAACGATTTTGAGCATATGTTTTTATTGCAAATCAGACTAACTCTTATACTGTTATTTGCCTTGTGAATAGCATCGGCTAATATCAAATATCTTTTGAGCGTCTTTTTGAATAATTCGGCTTTTAATTCGCTTTATTATTGCTATATGATTTTCGCCTATTTGTTCCAGTATAATTCTTCTATTTAATCCATAAATATCAGCTAAGTTGCTCATGCTTTTTTTAAATTTTATTGAATACTTATGAATTGTACTTTAAATAAGATTTCTCTCTTTAAAAAACTTCTCTATCATATTATCTTCGCTTACTCCATTAGTATAAATATCCTCAAAGGTAATCCATCCAATATTATCAGAAAGTGTTTCCCAATTCTTGTCTGATAATTCCTTTCGGTGTGGAAGTCTTGATTTAATTTTTGACCAACTTTTATATTCATCCATTTTATAACAATACAAACGGCTTGAATCAGCACCAAACTGATTAATGCCAGATGTTTTTCCACCACCATATTTCACTGTTCTAAAAACCTTTGGCGTAAGCATTAAAAAGTAAAAGTTTTCAATGGAATCAATATGATTTGAATTTTTATTGATTAAACAATCAATTCCACAATCAATGTTTCTAATTATTTGATCGCGAACTGGATTGTATGTAGTACTATATGAAATATCTGAAAGAAACTTAGCTTCAATAAAGCAAATGGTTCTTTTGCCATTAACTTGACCTATTATTTTTAGATCCAGATTCGTATTACCTTCGAAAGATGCATTAGCCTTTTCTATTTTTTCTTCTATGGTTTTAATCCTATCTGGGTACAAGTGGAAAACATCCTTTTTGAACTCTTCTAAAAGAAATAAACGATAAGATTTTATTTCAGCCAACTTTTCTTCAACAATTACTTTTTCTATCGATGAAAATTTGGGAGCATTTGCAAAGCCAGCATTAGCTAATACTTGATTAAAGGCATCAACCTGATTTTCAGTTACATTCTCCTGATTTCCAAATAATGAATACATGGCTATTAAGGTTACCCATGGTTCGTCGTGCTCTATTTTTCTGTTATTATAATTATCTTTCCACTCCTTATTCTCAGAAGGAAAATATTTGCCAATAGTAGATTCAAAATTGGCTATTAAGTAATCAACAATTGGACTCTCTCCTTTCATATATTTATAGTTATTGATTATTCATTAAATATCAACTTAATTCTACTTTACTATTATTAACCAACTGAAATACAGAAGAATGAATAGCTCCGTCCTTTAGGGCGGAGAATAATATTATGATCGTGTAATGGGCTTTAGCCCAACATATATTACAATTTG
>JAQICC010000364.1 GCA_027858735.1 Salinivirgaceae bacterium | reverse complement strand
CTAATATGTTTTGCAGTTTGATAATCAGCATGTTTATTGCTTTTTGAAAAAGTTTATGAATTAATCAGGTTATAATGTTTGGAAAGTGTATTTTACTAATTTTTATAGAGTCAATAAGCCCTGTTTTTTAATTTTCATAAGGGGTTTTGAAAACCAAAAGAGTTCAAAGTCATTAAAAATATTTTCATAATCGGCTTTAAGTTGCTCAAAGGTGAGTTGCTGCTTATTGTGTACAGATAGTTTCTCGAGAGTCTTAACAAACCATTCTCCTTTGTCTTTGTCAAGAGAAATAGTAAGTGTATTATTTTTTAAATGAAATGTTAATTGAAGCATTTCCCAGTTTTTGCCTTTTTTCGATTTTGTATGAGCTGATATCAAAGGTGTTCCGCCTAACCAAATAATTTTTGATGTCGTTTTTGTATTGAGGGCTTCATCTTTTTCAATGCTATTTCTAATAAAGTTATTGGAAATAGTTGTTTTTGGAATTTTAAATTCGAACCATTCTTGCAAAGGAAAGTCGAAACATGTGCCAAGCATGTAGTTGTAAAGTGATTTTTTTAAGCCAAAGCTAAATTTATCGTGGTTTATTCCTGTACTGTCTTTAAATTGAATATCGTTATTGGCAAAAGTTATTGTTTTATATTCGGGTTCAATATTATATCGGTTCGCGTTTAAACCAATAGGGCTATGGGCTGTTAAGGCAAATTGATGCCAAAACCCTGATTGTATAATACCTATTTCAAACATTTGCCGTACCATTTCAAGGCTGTCGATAGTTTCCTGCACCGTTTGGCTCGGAAAACCATACATTAAATAGGCATGCACCATAATGCCCGATTCGGTGAAATTGCTTGTTACTTTTGCTACTTGCTCAACATTAACGCCTTTGTTTATTAAACCCAATAGTCTATCAGATGCTACTTCTAATCCACCAGAAACAGCAATGCAGCCAGAAGCTTTTAATAATTGACAAATGTCGTATGAGAAGCTTTTTTCGAAGCGGATATTAGTCCACCATGTAACGGTTAAGTTTCGTCTAATAATTTCAAGGGCCAATGACTTCATTATAGTAGGGTGTGCTGCTTCATCAACAAAATGAAAACCACGCTCGCCTGTTTGTTCTATAATTTGCTCCATACGGTCCACCAAAATACTGGCATTTATGGGGTCTAGGTTTTTTATATAGTCTAATGAACCATCGCAAAATGTGCATTTTCCCCAATAGCAGCCATAGGTCATGGTTAGTTTATTCCATCGGCCATCGCTCCAAAGGCTATGCATTGGGTTGGTTACCTCAATTACCGAAATGTATTTGTTAAGCAAAAGATCGGAATAATCAGGTGTACTCAGCTCACTCTGTTTATAATCAATTTTGGTGGAAGTATTGTTATACACGACTTCTTGGTTTTCTAATACAAATGTTCTTTTTAATAATTTAGACCCATTATTTAAAACATCCTCATATATTAATTCAATTGGTAATTCTCCACCATCAAGGGTTATATAGTCGAAGAATTTAAACGGACGTGCATCAGAAATACTTCGTAATTCGGTTGTTGGAAAACCACCACCCATGACTGTTTTAATTTCGGGATGAATTATTTTTAAGTACTGTGCACAACGAAAAGCACTGAATAAGTTTCCTGGAAAGGGGACCGAAAAAGCGACAAGTTTTGGTTGGGTAGATTTTATTCTGTGTTCGAGTATGTTTAGGGCGAGTTTATCAATAAAGCTCTTAGGCTTTTTAAGCTGATCAGATAGTTCATCAAAACTATTGGCGCTTCTACCCAAGCGTTCTGCATAGCGGCTAAAGCCAAAATTTTCGTCGATGCATTCTATAATAAAATCTGAAATATCTTCAAGATACAAGGTTGCCATGTGTTTGGCTTTATCTTGCATACCCATGGTGCCAAAAGCCCAATTTAAATCATCAGTGAGATTAAAACGAGAAGCTTGTGGCAGAAAGCTTTCGGTACAGATTAACCTGGCTAAGGTTTGGTTTTTTTCTTGCAAAAAAGAAACAACCCCTTCAATTGTATTTATATATTCATTTTGCAGCGCTAAAATTCGCTGTGAATTTTCCGATTTTGGAATGGGTGAGTTGTTATTAGCTAGGCTAAATAACTGCTTTAATCCATCCTTTGAGAAAAGTTTTAAAATAACTTCCAAACCCAAATCCACTTGAAATGAACTTATGTTTTTAGAATTTAAAAAGCCCTTTAAATAAGCCGTTGCCGGATAGGGGGTGTTTAATTGAGTAAAGGGTGGGGTTATAAGTAGTATATCGTTCAAAGTATGTTGTTTTAAGGTAAGATTGGGCTATATAACTAACTTTTTTTCGTCAATCATAATCAGTCAATTTTTATTAATTTAATAATTCTAAAATTCCCTTTAAAATTAGCATCAATATCTGAAATCACTGATAATTTAGTATGAGTAATAATTTTCTCAAAACTTCGAGAAATATCGGAGAACATAAGGTTTGTAAATAAATTTACGGTTTTTCTCAATCTCGAAATTTGGGTGTTTTTTCTAACAAATTTATCAAAAACAACTGCTTGTCCACCTGATTTGAGTAGGCGTTCAGCTTCTTGTATGCATGCAATGGGATTTGGAATAACAGATACAATCAAATGTAAAATTACAATGTCGTAGCATTCATCGGGAAAATCCAAATTTTGACCATCCATTACCAAAGCAGTAAGTTTATGCCCTATTTTTGCATTGCGTTTTTTTGTTAATTCAATCATTTTTGGAGTAATATCGGTTGCAGTTATGTCGCATCCAACAGGTAAATGTTCCAAATCTAAGCCAGTGCCAGCACCAATAATTAAAACTTTATTGCCGGGTGCTATGGCTAATGAATCAATAGATTTTTTACGAGAACCATCTAAAATACGAGCGGCAATGTCGTAACCGGGTGCGTAAAGTGTGTAACGCAATTTATTCCAAGCGTTGGTGTTAATTCTCATTCCGTACAATAATTAATTTAAATGTGAATATAGCAATATAGCAACGGAATTTATAATGTTACACTTACTAATTAATTATTCGGTTCAAGTTGACTAAAATTTTAATAATTAAGGCCCTAATTGTTTTGGTGTAGTTACTATACTTAATTTGTTGTTAAGTTTTTATCCAATTAATATTGATATAATTATTGTTCCAACAAAACTTAAAATATAAATGCTCTCTACGATAATTACTTCTGACTTTTTCATCTTTCTATTTTTTAAATTAGTAATCTGTTTATACTATCACACAAGAAAATATGGATACCCTTACTTAAAGAACTTATTTATTTAAAAAATAATGAAAACATAAATTCCTTAGAACTGGAAAAATGTTATTTCAGCCAAGGTTAACAAGAATCGTGGATTTAATAGAAACAGCGTTTTGAAGTTTTTTTTAGCCCTAATAATACGGGTTAAACTAAAATTCAAGGTTGAAAATTAAGTGCTTATTAGAGCAAACACATCAAAATTATGGGAACTTACACTCTAAGTTCTTCGGATCGTTTTCCCCCAAAGTCAGTAATTGTTTGAATAAAGTAAGCGAGTAAAAAAAGTAGTGGAAAGATCAAGTATAGCATACCTGTAATATACAGTGAGACTTGTCAGCATGCGGAGAGGGAATCCGTATGTTTCAAATTAATCTTTGATAAGTTAGCTTAAAGAGTTGTTATTGAATTCTAAGAATTAGTTTGTATTTTCATTCATTTCAACTTCATAATTTACTGAAATCATCCAATCGGCATAGGTTGGAACAATTACTTTAATGGCTTGTAATAATTCTTGCTTAAAAGCACTTTCAATTGGAGTGCCTCTGCCTGGCCATATATGAAATATCAAGCGAAGTACTTCATTATCTAAATTGGTTTTCAATATTTTACTATTCGATTTTGGTTGCATTAAAATATTAGGATATTTTTCGTGCACTACTTTTATCATTTTCTTTGCTTTTTCTTTTACTTGTATTTTTAAATCATCTTCATTTGGCAAAATGATATCAACATGGCAGTTTATATGTTTTTTTGGGTAATTAATTACCACATTTATATTTCTATTGGGAATATAAACATTTGCACCATTAGCATTCTCAAATACAACAAATCGCATACTAATTGAATTTACAATTCCTGTTTGCCCATTGATTTCAACCATATCGCCAATGTCAATTTGGTTTGATACAATTAAGGTAAAACCTGTAACCATATCTTGAACAATACCTTGTGAACCAAAACCAACTGCAAGACCAATAACCGAAGCACTAGCAACATAAGCGGTAAGTGATATTCCCAATTCTTTTAGTGCGTAGCCAATGGCCAAAAAATAAATAATAAACACCAAAACGCTTGTTAACAAGCTGCTTACCGATAAAATTTTTGATGAAGATTTACCAGAAGTTTTAAAATGAAATAGCTTGCTTGCTTTTTTTACAAGTATTACAAGCAAATGAGCACCTATAGCAATTGCAATAATAATAAGTATTCGTTTGCCAATTAATTGAAATTGATTTGAAATGATATTTAAATAGAGAGAAAGAAGCATGCTTTTAAGTTGATTAATGTATATGTAATATATAATTACAATTTATACGGTTATAGGTTTATTTTAAAGGAAATTAATTTAGGTATTTCACGATAAATTTAATAGGTTAATTTGTTTTGTATTCAAAATGAATGGTTTGTGTAAGTTCTTCAAGTGACCAGATTAATTCATTTTCAAATGGATTTTCACGATGCATGCAATTTGTAATTTTGCAATGGCTACATAAACCTTTGTGACATGCATCGGTATGTATCGTAAAATCAATTTTATTATGCTGGTTTTCCGATATAGTTTTCATTAGTATTTCGCTCTCTTTATGGGCATCAGCAATATTCATATAAAAAGGAAGGGTTAAATCACAATCAATATGATATGAATCACCATACTTAACTAATTTTAAATTATGTATATTAATCCAATTCTTTAATTTATTGCTTTGTAATATATGAGCAATTTCGTTCAATATTTTCGTATCGGCCTCATCCATTAAGTTTGATGTAGTTTCTTTAAGTATTTTGTATCCCGTATAAATAATGATAGATCCAAAAAGTATGGCTATAACGCTGTCTAACCAGGCGATTTTAGTTATCAAAAGTAGAATTAAACCTATAACTAAACCTATGGTCGAATAAGTATCGGATTGTAAATGCTTTCCTCCGGCAACTAAGGCTATTGAATTGTGTTTTTTACCTACTTTTTTACTGTAATAGCCTAAAATGTAATTCATTAATCCGGCTATGCCGATAATAATAATTCCAATATCCAATTGTTGAATTTCTACCGGCCTAAATAGTCTCTTAACCGCTTCGAAAATTATAATTAACCCTGCAAGTAAAATTAAAAAACCCTCAATAGAAGCTGATATAGACTCAATTTTGCCATGGCCAAACGGATGGTTTTTATCTCGGGGTTTTAATGAAATACTTATGCTGTATAAACTAATAAAACCGGTTAAAACATTCACTGTACTTTCTAAAGCATCGGTTAAAATACCAACTGAATTGGTTAAAAAATAGGCGATTAATTTGCCAAAGAAAAGAATAACTGAAATAATTACTATTCTTCTTTGAACAACAATTTTTATTTCAGAATTATTATTTTTCATCGCTACATTATTTTTTTATTTCATTGTTCGAATAGTATTCAAACCAGCTGATTAATTCAATTTTTTCTTCTGAAGTAAGTTTTGAATTACGGTGAATTAAAGTATAGGATTTTAGTGGCATTTTGTTTTCCTTAACTTCTTCTTTGCATTTATTAATCAATGCATGTTGCTTTTCGGTAGTATATTGCTCCCAATTTGAAAAATTAATATGTGATCGACCTTCTTCAATATGCGCATTGATAAGCCATGAAATTGGCGCTATTTTTGAATACCACGGAAAATTTGTTTCGTTCGAATGACAGTCAAAACATGATTGTTTCAGCAATAAACCTATTTCATCGGGTGTGTTGTTAAGGGTAAAAATAGCATTTATATTATTTGTTTGGCGCAAATCTGGTTTTACACCAATAAACTGGATAAGCACTAGTAATATAAACAAAAACACAAATACTACAATGTATATCTTTTTCATTTACAGCTATTTATTTGTTATTAAACAATCAATTTAGAAATACTCAGAGTACTCTGATTTTTCCATATCAAATCATTTTTATTACATTTTATAATTTATGCTAATTTACAAGGTATTCATTGCAATAAATGTAATTTGTCTAAAATTATTTTAATCGTTTATGAATCTTTCTTGAATTATATTGCCCTTCGGATCCATTCGGATAATTCTAGACTTTAATCCTTTCGATACATGAAAGCGATAAATATCTTCTGGCCAGGCATCGGTTTCAATTTTTTCCTTTAGAGGTGAAATTTTCCATTCGTTATATTTTGTTTTCTTTAAGGCCTCTAATACTTGCATTGGTAAACCTTTTAGTTGGGTTCTAGTTTCATACCAATAACCATGAATATTGTATATTGCCCTACTAAGTTCACCCGGATTGTTAATAAATTCAACTTCAAAATAGTTAGGTCTTTCATAAGTATATACAACTACCGTTCTTTGGTTATACCAGTCATTATTATAGTTTGAACTATAATCATTTTGCCAGTATGTTAGGTGCGTAGCAAACCATTGCCTAACGAGAGCATCAGGATACTGAATTCTAAAGTTTGTTATAACCAAACTTGGAATAGCTTTTTCACTTGCTGGTTGACGTTGAGCAACAACATTTTGACTATAGCCACTAAAGGCAGCCAAAAAAATTATTGTACAAATTAAAAGTTTTTTCATTTCTTTAATTATTAAATGTTAATACAAACTAAATTCCTTTTAGTAATCGACCGAAAATATCGGCTCCTGTAATTATTTTTTTATTTTCTAAACTCCATAATAATACAATATCCTTTTCAATGGGAAGGTCATTATGCTTATCAATTTTATGATGTAAATCTTTTAAAACCATTCCAAGATTAACATTGTTATCGTAGATGACGAGAGGAGTATGGCAAAAATTTTGAATGCTTTCACACCCCTTACAAAACAATGTTGATCGAATAAATCCATCAGCATCAAGCACAGCTTTAGGAATTCCGGTTTGGTTTGTAAAAATTATCCATTTCTCATTCGATTTATTTATTTTTTGTATAAAAATATCATCTGTGGTGCTGTTATAATTTGGAAAAACTAATTCCCCATCTACTTCATTAAGAGCAATAATGCTATGTTTATTTATATTTTCGCCCTCATCAGCAACTAAAATATCATCGAGTGATAAAAAGTTTATTGCTCCTGTACCTTCAATATGATCAATTTCATTATCAGAACCTTCAATATGTTTTTTTAAAAAAAGCTTTATGTTTTTCTCTTTAAAAAACTCTACCGACTCTTTTCCGAGCCACGCATCAAGCAATAGGGCACTAGGCTTAGCAACCGGATATAAAACAAATTGATAAATACGCAAAACGGGTGATAGTAGCGAGGCCATTTTTAATGAATTGCGAGAAAAGTAGGCTTGAGGTACAATTTCGCCAAAAAGGGTGATTAGAACCGTTGAAAACATAAAAGAAACGATACCTGCCATAACGGAATCGGAAAGCAAGGTTAGTAAAACGTTAATGCCAACATTTCCCCATAAAATGGTGGTAAGCAAAAAATTTGAATCATCCCGCATGTTAAGAACTTTTGTGGCACCTTTTGAGTGTGCACTTTCAGCTTCAATTTCAAGTCGTAATCGTGTAAAACTAAAAAAAGCCAGATTTAACCCTGAAAACATTGCCGATTGCGTTAAGCAAAAAAATATACCTATCCAAATAAGCGCATCGTTCATCATTAAAACCATTTATTTTTTCTAAAAAAATAGAGCATTATTCCGGCAACTGAAATCAAAACTCCCCACATAATAAAATAGGAATATTTATAATGCAATTCAGGAACATATTCAAAATTGGTACCGTAAATACCTGCAATAAAGGTTAATGGAATGAATATGGAAGCAAAAATGGTAAGTACTTTCATTACTTCATTTGCTTTATTGCTAATATTGGTGTTGTATAAATTTATGAGGTCATTGGTCATTGTGAAATAATTTTCAACAGCATCAATCGCTTGTTCATTAAGGTCGTAAAGCTCGTGATAGTATGCCATATTGGTATCTTCTATTAAATCATTTTTTGATCTTAATAATCGAATAAGGAGTTCTTTTAAAGGTTTAATGGTTTTTCTGAAATACGAAATTTCGGTTTTGTATTGGAATAATATGCCACTTATTTCCTTCGTAGGGTTATCAAGTTTAGCTTCAAGCGTTTCAATTTTTTCGCCCATTTGCTCCAGGTTTATTAAATAATTATCAACCAGGCTATCGATTAGCGCATAAACCAAATAATCGGATTTTGATTTGTGAATTCTACCAATGTTGTCACGAATACGTTTACGCACGGGTTCAAAATGATCGCCTTTTTTTTCTTGGAAGCTTATAACCACATTATTTAATAGTACAAAAGATATTTGTTCTACGGTTATTTTGTTTTCTTCACTATTGTAATAGATTGCTTTAGTGAGTAATGTGATCGATTCTTTGTCTTCAAAAAATTTTGATCGTTGACCGGTGTTTAAAATATTTTCAAGTGCTAAATTTGAAATATTGAAATGCGATCCTATTTTTTGAATTACCTCAATTTCATGTATTCCATCAATATTCAACCAATTGATTTGAGTTGTGTCAATAGCTTTAAGAGCTTTATCGATCGATTTGAATTCCTTTTCGGAAGTTTCATGTTCATTGTATTTGAATAAGCGAATGCCTATGTTATCCATTTTTTGCTTACCCATAAATATTAGGCTACCAGGGGCAGCCCCTTTTGCTTTTATCCTACTTTTTAAAAACCTTGCCATAGTTATATTTTTTTTGTTTCAGCTGGTGAATCGGTATTTATATTTAAATGCAAGGGCGTAATTTTCTCGCCCCAATATATTGTAGTATGTGGAAATGGAATTTCAATATTTTTTCTATCAAACTCATCTTTTAAACACTTATTATATTGTCTTTCAATTGCCCATTGCACCGAAGGTTTTGTTTTAATTCTAGCTTTAATAATGAGTGCACTATCGGCAAATTGATCCAAGCTCATTATTTCAATAGGTTCAATTATTTTATCTTTAAAATCCGGATCAAGCGCTAACTGTTCTCCTGTTGTTTTCATGATGTTCATTACTTGCTGCACGTCTTCCTTATAAGCAACCCCAATACTAAATACTGCTGCCAACCATTCCTTTGACCTGTTTGATAAAGTATCTATTTTACCATTTTGAAAAACATGTACTACTCCTGAAAAATCACGTAATGTTAATGTTCTCAATTCTATTTTTTTTACCGTACTATTGGTTCCATTAATTATTGCAGCATCACCAATTCTAACCTGATTATCAAGTATTAAAAAAAAACCAGAAATAACATCTCTGACCAATTCTTGTGCACCAAAGCCCACAGCCAAACCAATAATACCGGCACTGGCTATAATTGGAGCTATATTTACCCCGAACTTTTGAAGTATCATCATGATAAAGGTTGCAAACAGCATTATTTTAACCACACTTCCAAAAATACCCATTAAGGTGTTAATTCTCTTTTCAGCTTCGTTAGTGTCTACTTTGTCATTTTTATCAGCATGCTTTAGTAATGTTTTCTTTAATTGTTTAATAACAAAATGTACTAAACGTAAAGTAATTAATAGTAGCAAAATGAGTAAAAATACAATGGGTAGTTCAACAATAACCTATTGCTGAAATTTACTTAGCTGATCAGCCATTAATTCGTTATTAATTAAGTTTTTCATAAGTGTTTAAATAAAAATTAATTTTTTTTTGTTTTTATTTTTAATTATTCGTTTTGAGCGATTGATTATTATAATTTTTTAATTCTACTATTTCAGATGGCAAATAAATATTATTCTTATTTAATTGCTCAAGTATTTGAATCATAATATTCGATTTTAGATTAAGATGATAAGCTTTTGATTTGGATTTAAAGGTATCAATCCAGTAAAAAGCTTTCAATGAAACAGAACTTGCTGCAAAATTTTCAGCCACAACAATCGGTTTTTTATCTCCTTGTAATACCTCTGAAAAATTTAATAATACCTTTTGAATAATTTCAATTGTATTTTTAATATCTACATTATAATCAATACCTATTAATATTTCGTAGCGTAAAAATCCATCAATAGTATAATTAAAAAGTGGTGATTTTATAATTTGTGAATTTGGTATGTACACGTCTTTACCATCGAGGGTTTTAAGTATGCTTTCTCTTAAATTTAGTTCACTTACATAACCCATAGTACCCCCTGTTTCAATTAAATCGCCAACTCGAAAAGGACTTTTAAATGCCATTAAAATTCCGGAAAGAAAATTTTCTCCAATATCTTTAAATGCAAAGCCAATTACAAAGGTAGTTATTCCTGCTCCGGCCATTATATGAGTTGCTATTCGTCCTAGCCCTATTATATTCAGAAAAAATACAAAGCCCGTAATGGTAATTATAAAGGCTGCAATTTTACCTAAAAAATCGGCCAATAAAGGGTTTTTTGTTTTAGGCTTAATGCGTTTGGTAATAATTTTTCTTACTACCCATGACATAAATATGAAAACCAGTAAAACACTTAAGCCCAGTCCTATTTTTGGTAAATAAAGAACTAGCTTATCTATTATCATTTTAAATTCTATCATCTTGTTGCTTTATTAATTTACTATCAAATTATTAAACGAACACCTCCTAATTGTTCAACCTTATATGGGAAGTGATCGCCTGGCGATGCAATAAACATAAAGTTAATTGGTATGTTCCATTCATGCGATAACTTTTTAATAAGCTCAGGACCAAATTCCCCTTCAATGGCCATTCCTTGCACATCTATTTCAGGATATTCCTCGTTAATTATTTCAACAACTTTCTTGAAGCTTTTAATAAATGCACCCTCATCTTCTTTCGAAGGATCTTTAATATGGATGATCTTAAGATTTTTAGTTTGTTCATTATTTTTAATATAAAGCATTACCTTATTAAGTATGGCTATATTATCGCGCTTTGCAAAATATACAAACTGCTGGTCATTTATTGAATTTATACTGTTATTAAGGTTATTTGATATTTTTAAAAACCAGTTTTTAATGCGATTAAATACATAAATTGAAACTCCTAGCAAAGCTCTTAAAATGGCTACTCTATTAAGCATTATTACAATAAAGCTTATAGCCGGAATAAAATAACTTAAAAAAACTTTAAAGTTTGATGTGGAATCAGCATCTTCAGGTTCCATCATTATATTTCCTACCAATGCAATTGTAACAGCAAATATTGCAAACAGAACACTTAACCATGTTGCCGTTTCGGGTCGAGGTAATTTGGCTCTTCGTACCTTAAGTAAAATATTTCCAAAGCCAAATAAAAACATAACCAATAAAAATGAAATGGTATAAACCCCTGCCAGTGTTCCTACATTACCCATGGTAATTAATAAAACCGATACAGATAGGATAAAGAACATGATGATAATTCTATGCGAACTTCCTTTTTTGTTCTTTTTTAAAAAGAACTGGGGCAATATTCTGTCAAGAGTCATGCGTTCCAATAAGCCTGATACACCTACGTAAGCTGTAAGTACTGCACCACTAAGTACAAGCACCGCATCAATTGAAATTAAGGTAGCTAACCAGTTTCCACCTGAAATTTCACCCATATAAGACAATAAAGTGGTCGAATAATGCAATTTTATCTCAGGAATGGGTACGATACTCAAAGCTAAAAATGCCATAAGAGGATTTATTATACTTACCACGATCCACATATTGCGTAGTGTTTTTCTAAATACTCCAGGTTTTTGTTCTTCAACAAAGTTTGCTGAACTTTCGAAACCTGATATGCCTAACATTGATGCTGAAAAACCAAGAAAAATGGCCATGGTAATGCTTCCGTGTACTGGTAGTCTCCAGTTAATTAAGAATTGATTAAAGCCATTGTTCATTAAATAAAACGAAATAAAACCGGTTAAAATAAATAGTGAAAACAAATGAAAAATAAAAATACCAATGGCTACTTTTGCCGATTCGGTAATTCCCATAATGGTTAGTATTGCAAATGAAAACAGTAGTATTACGGTTGCCAGCATTATTGGTAAGCCATAAAAAATATGGTGCAAATAGTGCATGGCTTCGTTGGCCGATATTACTGCGGTGGCCATGTACGACAATATGGTTAATGTTGCTGCCAGCGATGCTGTAGACTTGCTGGTGGTATTTAGTAAGGCATTATATGCGCCTCCATTTAAGGGTAAAGCTCCAACTACTTCTCCATAAATTTTTCGGAACAAGAACAGTACAAATGCAACTATTAAAAGCGTTATCCAGGCATATTGGCCTGCAAAACCAATGGCCAATGCTGAAACATAAAGCACCGATGAGCTAATATCGTTACCGCATATAGCTGTCGAGGCTAATTGGCCTAATTTTTTTTTCGACATTTTGTTTAAATTTTAGTTAATCACGATTTGATGTATAGTATTTGGCGACTTCACAGAAATTATGTGTTTGATCTTTAATCCATTGCTCATTCTTGCCAAGCTCCATAGCCATTATAATTGCTACCTTTTCAACTATATGTATACTAGCCTGAGCATCTAAGAATAGCAATCGTGTTCTTCGTGCTAAAAAGTCTTCCGGTATTCTGGCCATTTCATTGCGAACAGCCCATACAACTTCACCTTCCATAAAAGTATAATCGTTGTGAAGTTTATTCCGGTAATGATTGTTTTCTTGTAAAAGTTGTTCCAATTCAGCAGCATCACTTCCATATTCAGCTAAATGATCAAAAATTTCAGAATGATTATGGTAGCCATGTATTTGTAACGATTCGGTAATACATTTTTGTTCCGGTAAATTGCCAAGTAATATGGCTTGATCCATTACGTCTTCTGCCATTTTTCGGTATGTTGTCCATTTTCCACCAGCAATAGTTAACAAGCCATTTCTTGAAATGTTTATGGTGTGCTCACGCGATATTGCCGCAGTATTTACATTTTCGTCTTCTTTTACCAATGGACGTAAGCCTGCAAAAATACTTTTAATGTCTTTTAATTCAGGGTCTTTTGCTAAATATCGCGAGGCATGGCTAATTAAAAAATCGATTTCTTCTTTAAATGCGACAGGCTCTAAAGGAAATTCGCTTACAGGTGTTTCTGTGGTTCCAACGATTACTTTGTCGTGCCAGGGTACTGCAAATAAAACCCGACCGTCATCGGTATGCGGAACCATTATGGCACTGTCGCCAGGTAAAAATGATTTGTCCAACACAATATGAATACCCTGACTACTCGTTAAAATAGGTTTTGCATCAGGAGTATCTAATTTTCTTATTTTATCGGTAAAAACTCCGGTGGCGTTAATTACAACTTTTGACCTAATGCTATAATTTTCACCATTTTCTAAATCATGAACTTCAACACCCTCAACAATTCCGATTTTATTTATAAGTGAAGTTACTTGCATGTAGTTTAATACCGTTGCACCCTGTTTATGGGCTGTTTGAGCAAGATTTATAAGCATTCTGGCATCGTCGAATTGACCATCGTGGTACATAACACCCCCTTTTAGCCCTTCGGTTTCAATGGTAGGTATATGTTTTATGGTTTCTTCAAGCGAAAGTGATTTTGAGGCGCCTAAACCTTGTTTGCCTGCTAATAAATCATAAAGTTTTAACCCAATGCCATAAAAAGGACCTTCCCACCAATCATAAATAGGCACAATAAACGACAAGTTTTTTACCAGATGAGGTGCATTTCGAGTCATAATACCGCGTTCTTTCAAAGCCTCAAGTACCAATGAAATATTACCTTGTTGCAAATATCTTACCCCCCCATGTGCCAATTTAGTACTTCGGCTTGAAGTACCTTTGCCAAAATCGGACTGTTCAAACAATACTGTTTTATAACCACGCGAAGCTGCATCAACAGCAATTCCCATGCCTGTTGCGCCACCTCCAATAATTACGATATCCCATAATTTTGTATTAGTGGAAATATCTGCAAGCATTTTCGTTCTATTCATTTTAGTTCAGGTTAAATTTATCTTTAATAAGGCTGTACTCTTCTAGTACTTTATTAAATATTGCGTTCAATTTTTTCAGAAGCTTTTCTGCATTGGTAAGTTTTCTCTCACTAATAAATTCATGCAAAATGCGGGTAAATTCCGGTGTTCTCAAATAGCCAAACGATTTATGCGGGTTTCTTTCCCCATTAATTTTGTAATTATTATTCACTAAATAATCAATAGGTAAAATTCCGTTTGTATTGGGTGTAAAATCATCGCTGAGTTTATAATTCAGTGCCACGCGATCAAGAATATCAGCCATGTTAATCCACCTCTTATTAATACTATGTGGGGTAATCAATAGGTGGTTGTCGTGAAATATTTTTTTATGTTCGCTGGCAATTTTACTTACAACTACCGGCAAACCAAGAGGAGAACCAATGGTTATAAGTGTATTAATTTTGGCCTCAGGCATCACAAAACTTAATACATCAAAAGTAACGATCGATCCCATGGAATGGGCTACAATTAATATTTCATAGTCTTTGTATTTGAAAAGCGTATCAACCATCCTTTTTCGAATTAACTTGCGCGCCTTGTATGTGGTGTCAAATTCATCTTTATGTTCTTCGAAGTAATACACGTCAAGGTCATGAAAATACCTTTTTAAAATTCTATCGGATAAATAACCGTAGTTTAAAGTTCTATCGTCGTTCAAGAAAATTTTATTTAGCTGTCTTGAAATGAAATCAATAACCCTAATCCGCAGGGAATGATCCTCAGGTACGAATTTGCCCTTGGCTTTTTCATAGGGCTCGTCTAAAAAATATGGACTATCGGTGTTTTTCTCCCATTTGTCGAGTGGTTTATCGTATAAAAGATCAGCCCAGTACACCAATTCAAATTCAGGCAGGATAGTTTTTATATTTTGATGGGAAAATCCTTCAAGAATTGCATCTTTCCACCATTTTTTTAAAAGGTATTTAGGAGGTTTATTGCCTAAGCCATGTATGCCAATGATTACTTGTTTCATTTTTGCAGCTGATTTAATTCGTTACTTAGCCATGCAGCCCGATCGGTGGTTACCGCCATAACTCCATAATTAAATAGGGTTTTGGCCTGATTGGCTTTATTTATAGTCCAGGTATAGATGCTAAAATTTTGATGAGTAAATTTTTTAACAAAATGTGGGTTAATGGTTTTACCTGCCCATACATTTATTCCATCAATATTATGTTTTTGCAGTTTGTTTATAAGTTTGTTAGTATTAATAAAAATCATCCAGTAAGGTAAATAATAATCGAGGTTTAGCAACCAAAGCATTTTGTATATGGGCATTGCTTTTTTTGCTGCGCTCAAAACAGCAAAGTCAAATGCGATTATTTCTATTTGTGAATGTTGACCAGAAAAGTTTTCCAATACCTTTTTTAAAGGTTCGATAATTTCATTTCCGCATTTAATTTCAATTATTAGTTTACCAGTTGAGGGTATAGTTTGCAAAACTTCCATTAAAGTTGGAATTTGCTCACCAGTCCATTGGTTTCCTTTTTTCTGTCCAATGTCAACTATTTTTAATTCTTCAAGTGTCGATGCTGCTATTTTGAGATTTTTATTACCTACCCGTTTGGTGTTGCTATCATGAATTACCACAATTTCATTATCGGTAGTTAGCTGAATATCAATTTCAACGGCCTCGGCGCCTTTGTGCCAAGCCATGTTTATTGATGCTAAGGAATTTTCAGGAGCCAAATAAGATTCGCCGCGGTGCGCAATAATCATGAGCTTAGTTTTATTTATAGTGATAATTTAAAATGTAATTTTATGGTATAATTTATTTAAAAAATAAAATTAGAATTGATTAAACGAAATAGCTATAATATATCAAGAATAACTATGTGCTTGCCCATATATTCAATGCTCTCGTTTACTGTATGATTATTGAGAGCTTGACCAATGGGTGATGCCAGCGAAATGCAGTAGTATTCCAGATTATTTAGGTGTAGTTTTCCGAAGGCTACGGCAATAAAATAATTACCCGAATTTGTTTTAACTAAACTTCCAAATTCAGCCATAGCACAAGGTTTTAAATAATTAATTTTTTTTATTTCATTAATGAGTTTTAAGGTTTTAAAAAGTTGAGTTTCATTTTTTTCAATTTCCATTTGCATCATGGAACGGCCCGTTTCAAATTTATCGCCTGCACTGCTCTTGGTATCACTGGCTCTCGATTCTTTAGCATCGGAAATAACTTGTCGCAATTCATCAGCTTTTAAATTTAGTTCGCTTAGCAAATGTTCAGCTAAAAATTGTTTTTCAGTCATCGTATAGT
The DNA here is from genome assembly GCA_027858735.1 of Salinivirgaceae bacterium. Lineage (GTDB taxonomy): Bacteria > Bacteroidota > Bacteroidia > Bacteroidales > SZUA-534 > GH45. Next base: position 16,859 of record JAQICC010000364.1, on the reverse strand, counting down.
TGCCAAATTATTTAATGTTTAAAGATACAAGATATCTTACTATATTTATTAAATCAAAAACATATTTTATGTAAAGCTGTTTATTGAAAAAAAGGAACTTATGAGTGAACAAATTCAAAAATCGTTTAAAGAACTTGTTGAATTAAAATTCCAGTTATATAATAGTCTGTTTTTAACCCTTCCGTTAGATGCCGTTGAGCAAACCGGTTTATTGTTGCCTTTATTGCAAGAGGCTTGTTCTAAGGGATTTGAGAATGGGAAATCGCCAGAGGATATTATTAATTCCTTTTTTATGGAACATAAATCAGGATTTAATGAAAAAGATAGAATAACTTTTCTATTTAAAGTTATACAATATGTTGAACGGCAAATTGTGCTTATTGATGCCTTAGAAGAAGCAGCCTATGGTAAAATTCACAATGTAAACGATTCGAACCGTTGGGAACAGATATATGCCAAAGTAAAAAACAGAAACATTGAAACTCAATTGGAGCAATTGCTTCAATCGTTTGGTTTAAGAGTGGTTTTAACAGCACACCCCACACAGTTTTATCCTGGTAATGTACTAGCAATTTCTAACGATTTAACCGAGGCCATTGAAAAGGGTGATATTGCTTTTGTGCGTGATTTGCTTCAGCAATTAGGTAAAACTGCTTTTTATAGAAAGAAAAAACCAACAGCTTTTGATGAGGCTACAGCCTTAACATGGTATTTAGGCAATGTTTTTTATCCTGCGGTAGGCGAACTAATGGATAGATTGGTACAAACTTTTGCCTTTGATTTTAGTCGCCATAATGCACTTTTAAGCCTGGGGTTTTGGCCTGGTGGCGATCGCGATGGTAATCCGTTTGTTACTGTAAATACTACACGAAAAGTTGCAAAAAATTTGCGTAATACACTAACAACGTGCTACTTGCAAGATGTTAAGCAGCTTAAGCGTCGCTTGAGTTTCGACGGGGTTTATGGTATTTTAACCGATCTCGATCATATTCTTGAAGCTGAGCTTACTCATATTAATGGTGAAAAAAATGTTGATTTAAGTTATTTTTTGAATAGAATAAACGAGATTGAGGTTTTGCTTGTTGACAAACATCAAAGCTTGTTTCTTGATAAATTACAATCGTTTAGACGAAAAGTACAATTGTTTGGATTTCATTTTGCGAGTATAGATATAAGGCAAGATAGCCGTATAATTAAACGGACTTTCGATGCTGTTTTAAAAGAATTCCCAACGATATTGCCAGAAAATTTCGATGTACTTGAGCTGCAAGAGCAATTGGAATTGTTGCTTAAAATTGAAGAACCCATTGAATTTACTGTTTTTGATGACGATGTAATTCAGGATACTTGTGAGTCGTTTGGTGTTATATCAGAAATTCAAGCCATGAATGGGGAAGCAGGTGCACACCGCTACATAATAAGCAATTGTAGAGGAGTGCTTGATATTGGAAGAGTAATAGCCCTGGCCAGATTATGTAGTTTTGGCAAACAAAAACTCAGCCTTGATATTATACCACTTTTTGAAACCGTTGATGATTTGCATAAAGCGGGAAAAACGATGAATGTATTGTATACCAATGGAATTTATATGCAGCATTTAGCTCAGCGTAACAATAAACAAACGGTAATGCTTGGTTTTTCCGATGGAACAAAAGATGGGGGCTATTTAATGGCCAACTGGTCTATTTATCGTGCAAAAGAAGATATAACCAAGGTTTCGCGAAACAACACTATCGAAGTGCAGTTTTTTGATGGAAGGGGTGGACCACCAGCTCGGGGAGGGGGCGATGCACACAAGTTTTATGCTGCCATGGGTAAGGAAATTGAAAGCAAGCAAATACAAATAACTGTTCAAGGCCAAACCATAAGTTCGCACTATGGCATTAAAGAGGCCGCAGTTCATAATTTAGGGCATTTGCTTTCTGCCGGAATTGAAAATAATTTGTTTAACCGATCAGCTACAAATCTCAATAAGGATCAGCGTAAATTAATTGATGAACTTTCAGAAAACAGTTTTGCTAAATACGAGGCCCTTAAAAAGCATGAGTTGTTTATACCTTTTCTTGAGGAACGAAGTACCTTAAAGTATTATGGAATGGCAAATATAGGTAGTCGTCCGTCAAAACGTGGAGCCAACACTAAATTAAGGTTTGAAGATTTAAGAGCCATCCCTTTTGTTGGAGCTTGGAGCCAACTAAAGCAAAATGTGCCTGGCTTTTTTGGCGTGGGCACCGCATTAAAAGAGCAGGCAGAAAAAGGAAATTTACAGGCTTGTAGCGATTTGTATCATTCCTCAATTTTCTTTAAAACACTAATTTCAAACAGCATGCAAAGCATGAGCAAAACGAATTTTTCTATTACCCGATATATGGAGCAAGATGAAAAATTTGGAGGTTTTTGGAACATCATTCATGATGAGTATTTGCTGAGCAAAGAAATGGTGCTAAAGATCTCGGGTTTAAACGAACTGCTTGAGGATAATCCACGAAGCCGAATGAGTATTAATTTACGAGAAAAAGTGGTATTGCCTTTGCTTGCAATACAGCAATATGCTTTAATTGAAATTCAGAAAGCTCAGCAAAATGGCAACGATACCTTTTTAGAAAAGTACGAACGCATGGTAATGCGTTCGTTATTTGGTAATATAAATGCCAGTAGAAATTCTGTGTAGGAGCTTGTATATCCTGCTGCCAGTTTTTGGACAACGCAGCGCCTGCTGCGTTAATTTGCTTGTAGTGTCAAATCAAATATGAATATTCATATTATCTGAAACTTATAATTTCTCCCCCGTCCGCCACGGCGGACAAACTACTGAATTAAGTTCGGCACAAACTCTCCAAAAGGGGATATGCTCCGAATTAGCTATTCTCGTAGCAGGCGCTACGAGTTCCTTTTAACTAAACGCCAACCAACTTCCTCCATCGCTATAATCTTCAATAGGAGTAGCTTTCGAATCGAAATTAAACGAACTAACCAACATGGTTACTTCGTGCTTTAACATTTCCAAACTACTAGAAATTAAATCGGGTCTAAACCCTTTTGCTCCCAATAAAAAAACATGGTTAGCCGATATAACTTTGCTAATTATTTTTCCTAAATCTACCATTTTTCGCTGCGGAAGGGTAGCATCAATATTAAAATCAAGTAAGGATTTAAAATAGTCGGCTGCTTTATCGGTTATTTCGTAAACCTTAATAAAACTGGCCATATTCACTATTTTTTTGCGTCCCATAAATTTGATTACCATTTCCGAAATTTGAGTATAAAGCATTTCGTTCGATCCCTCAAAAATTTGAAACGGTCGCGAATCAACAATACCGCGCGAACCTATATTTTCCATTTTGTAGCCATTGGCACCTTTAAGTTGGGTTTGTAATTGAGCCGATTCTTGCATGGCATCGCTAACATAAGCCTTCATGGTATTGGCTTCAACCCCAAATAAGGCTAAATTATTGTCAATGCCACTAACATCAGAACTGCGCGAACACATTGCCGAACATACAGTAAAATGACTTTGAATTTTCGCAATTTGTTGTTTAACCTGATCTAAAGCCAATAAAGGTTTACCGCCTACAATTCTGCTGTTGCAATGTTTTATCGATTCATCGAGCATTCTACGAATAAAGCCCATGGCCATTCCCGGAAATTGCATACGGCTACGGTGCAATAAATCCATCATAAGTTTTAATCCGGTCGATTCGGGTTGTAACTTAAACTGTTCAGGTACTTTAATGTCAATATTGTTAATGCCATACGGAATGGCATAAAGGCCAATATTATTGTAGTACTCATCAACAATTACACGTTGTTCGCTTTGTTGATTATCTGAAATAAAAAAATCAAGATCACGACCTAATTCACCAGCTTCATTTTTTGAGCGAGTGGTCATTATCCAATAATCGGCCATGCCGGTTAAACCTTGCCAGTGTTTGGTGCCTTTAATATGGTAGGTATTGCCTTGTTTTATGTTTGATGTTTGCATGTTAAGTGCATCGCTGCCGTAATCGGGTTCGGTTATCATTAAACCGCCCATATTTTGCTTCGTTAAAAAGCGCTTAAAAATATCGCCTTTTACAATGTCTTGAGCATATTTTGCTACGGGTTCTAAAAATAAACCTATGTTTATGCCAAAAGTTAAGGACAATGATAAGGACTCATAAGAAGCAGCTTCGAGCACCGCCAAACATTCACTCACTTTAGCACCTCGTCCGCCATATTGGGTTGGTATGGCTACAGACAAGGGATTTGTTTCCATAATGTTCCGAAGAACAAGTGCTGGAAAACCCCGTTTTTGTGAGAATAATTCTATGTCATCAATTTCGTGGAAAGCGTTGTGTAAGGTGCTCTTTAAATTGTTTAAAAATTCTTTGAATGTTACTTGTTGTTCAGTATCAGTAATTATCATGTAAACTATTTTAACGTTTAAATAAATTAATTTTGTGTTTGTAAAGAAATAAACCAACGAATTTTACAGAAAAATTATCCTATTTATCCCTAACAGAAATAATAGACAACTTAATAGCGTATTTGTTTAAATAAACTATTGGAGGACGTGATGTAGGCTTTGGCTTTAAGCCAAAAAGTTAGGGAGTATTTTAATTTTATATTAAATCCCACATAGTGGGTTTTATTCTCCACAGCTTGCTGCGTATAAAACGATTTTATTGTTGTTTTGATATCTCGTTTGCTTGCAGTGAGGTTGTTCATTTGAGTATGTACTCGAATCAAAGGTTGAAGTATATTTACTTTCGCACTGAAAATGCAGCAATTTCAACCCAAGGCAATCTGACCGTCTGGTCATGCGGACGCCATGGGCCTAATGAGTTAGCTCTCGTCATGTAAGGAACAGCTTAAAGCTATACCAAGCATTAGGCTGAAAGCACTTGTAATTAGTCTCCGTAAGAAAACTCCAATAATTTCGTTACTCTTGCATTTTAATCAGTCATCCCGAGATTTCGGGACTCTTGATTTTCAATACTGCGAAAGCCTCATTCTTGGAGCTTTCTTTTAAGAGACCGAGTTTTCTTGCACGCACTACTTAGATACGCATCTGATTTATAAGTTTCAGCATAATAACCACCTTCCGGGTGAGCTATCAATTTAAGTTTTTCAATCCAATAGTGTGAGTCTTTATTCATGCATAGAATTGTTTTGTGCAATTTTATTAACTTTCGGCACCAAATAAAACGAAATTACAAAAAAAATGGAAGGTGGATTATTTTTACTGCTTTGTTTACTGGCATTAATGATTGGAAGTAAAGCGAAAAGAGGCAGAGCAAATAGTTTTACAGAAAAGGAATTACGAAAAAAAGAGAAGTTAAAACGAATTATGGTTTGGACATCGTTAATTGTGGTTACGATTTTTCTTTTAATTTATTTGCCGGCAATGTTTCAAAACATTCGAATTGGTATAGATACCCATTTTGATAAAGAAATATTTTTATCAATAGGATTGTTTATTTTTGGTCTTTTTACTGTTTATTCTATCGTTAAGTCGCTTATGAAAAGTAAGCCTTAACTATTCTTTGAAAATTTGGGCAGTATAAGTATAAAGCTCAGCATTTTTCCAGCCATCCCAACCAATACCTGTTTTGTGTTTTGAGCAGTAGCCCAAAAATTCTTCAACGCTCCAATTATTTTTAACTGCAACTTGGGGCAGTAAAGTGCCTTTCTTATAACCTTGTTTAATATATATACCATGTTTTCCAATAATAATTTCTTCATGGTTTGTAATTTCTTTTAAGGGGCTCAATATTGAAATTTCAATTGTTATGTCGCCTAGATCATTTATTGAAATTGGTGAAAAACGGGTGTCATAAAAGGCTGATGATATGGCCATTTTTTGAACCAATTCAAAAAGCGGGTCGTCAGAAATAAACCTTCCTACACATCCGCGAAGTTCCTTTTTTTTGTGAATGGAAACAAAAACCCCACAATTTGAATGAAGTTTAGCACTATAATTATCTGAACTTAATTCAGTATTCTGATTATTTTCCAGTTTTGATGAAATAGCATTTCGAGCAAGGCTTAATAATTGTTCTTTGTCTGTATCATCCAATAGAAATTCATCGACATATGATTTTGTTGATGCAATAAATGAGAGGTAACCAACTACTCTGGAATGATCGCCAAAATGTGAGTCGCCAGAATTCAAATATTTTATCTTTTCAAACTGAATATCGGGTTTATCTTCTAGCAAATATAGTAAGGTGTATATTCCTGAAATACCGCACGCACTTGTGGCAAGGTTTTTAATTCCCGATTTTTTATTCTTTTTAATGGCATTTTCTACAGCTTTCACATCTTTTGTTAAAATAGCTTCACTTATTAGGGTATCAGCTATTATAGCATCGTTATAATTCGGGAAATGGGAAAAATCGGAGCTTATAACAAACAGATTTTTATTTGTAAAATAGGGAAGAAGGCTATCTGAAAGTTTTTTAAGTACAGATAAATCTTGGGTTCCGATAACTATTGGAACAAGTTTAAAAGGTTTTTTTAGCCAATACTGCAAAAAAGGAAGTTGAACTTCAAGGCTATGCTCGTTTTTGTGAGCCTCATTGTAAAAACTAAAGGTTGAAGATTGATTTAGTAATTTATTTGCAAGGTTTATATTTACAGCTACTTCTCCCAATGGAGTTTCGTAATTACCAATGTTATATATGGAGGCTCCTTTGAACGACAACTGATGAGAAGGAGCCAAAACAAAAACATTTTCATATTCAAAATCAGGATCAATATATGCAAATGCACTTGCTGCAACTTCTCCTGAATATACATAACCAGCATGAGGTGAAATTATAGCATTAACAAAATTTGTTTTTTCGGGATAATCTGCTTTGTCGAAATACTCTTTTAAGCTTGATTCCAGTTCTAAAGGGTCTGCTGAATAGAATCTTCCACTTACAACAGGTTTTCTATTTATCAACTTATCCATCTAATTCATTTTTCGGTTGATAAGCAAATTTACGAATAGAAAAGCACAATAAAAGGGTATTTATCTCTTTTTTGAAAAGTTAGTAACTACAAACAAATCTTAAAAGACCTAGTTTTGGAAAAGGAGCTAAGAAAAGTTCTTTTTATATACCCTCTGACTAATTTTTATACTAAGCTCGTAAAGAATCACGAGTGGTATACAAACCATTATTTGGCTTATCATATCAGGTGGAGTAATAATTGCTGACATTATAAGTAGGATTATGAGAATAAGCTTTCGACTTGATTGCATGAATGCGGGAGTAATTATGCCTGTTTTGGTTAAAAAATATACGAGTATGGGAATTTCGAAAACGACCCCTAAAGACAATGAAACGGATACAATATTTCTGAGGTACGAACCTAATGATATGGTGTTTGCAACTTGTTCGCTAACTTGATACCCTCCAAGAAAATTAATTGTAAGGGGTACTATCAAAAAGTATCCGAATAAAACACCGGTAATAAAAAGGAGAGAGCTCACAAAAACAGCTCCGCGGCTATGTTTTTTTTCATTGTCGCGTAAAGCAGGATTTATAAACCTCCAAAATTCAAAAATAATATAAGGCGATGCCAGAAACATTCCCACTGCAAATGATGTAAACAGATGGGTTGTGAACTGACCGGATAGTTTAATATTTATAATCTCAAGGCCATTTTGATTAAGACAAAGGGCATCGGAATTTATAAATTTCGAAAATTGGCACAGCAATTCGTTGGTAATAAACCAAGGTTCCTTAGGAGCAAGAAAAACGTAATTGAAAACCAAATTTTTATTTAAAAAGGCTACAACACCTAATACTATAATAACGATAAGTGCGCGAATAAATACCCAACGTAACTCTTCCAGATGATCCCAGAAAGTCATTTCTAAATTTTTCGTCTCCTTAGACATGCTATTTTAAAATTTAGCGCTTTTCTTAAAATCGTCTCCAACAGAGTCAATTTCCTTTTTAATGTCTTTTATGTCTTCGCTGACTTCACTATCGCTAGTAGCATTTTTAAATTCTTTAATGCCCTTACCTAGACCTTTCATTAATTCAGGAATTTTTCGTCCTCCAAATAGAAGTAAAATTGCAAGAACAATAAGAATAATCTCCTGACCACCTAATATACCTAAGGGTATTGAAATGAAATTTGTCATAAATATATCTTGTTTAGGACAAAACTACGGATATTTTTAGATATATCTATATTTCTAGATATATTTTGTTGCCTCGTTGTAAAGACACAAATAATGTTAAATACCTCAAAATATTTAAGTTATACAGTAATACGTTGAATTATTTTTTTTGGATAAGTGCATAAAACAACTATTTTTGTGACAGGGATGTTTATTATTCAAAATATTTAAAGAAGCATGAAAGAAGAAAAATATTGGAATGAGGAGTGGAAACGCTTTACTCTTCCTGGAATGCGTGAAGATGAGGTATATGAAGTATCTACTTATGGTCGCGTTAAACACAACAATAAGAAAAAGGAAGAATGGCAATTTCTTTCTACAATTAATCAGTTTAAAGATGGATCTGGTTTTGAGTATGTTAATAACTTTAAAAGAGTTAAAGGCACTACCAAAAGGGTAACAGAATCTGTACATCGTTTGGTTGCAACAATTTATTGTGAGCGCCCATCAGAAAGACACAAATATGTTATTCATAAAGATTTCAACAAAAAGAATAACAATTTTGAAAATCTTAAATGGGTAACTCAGCATGAATTGAACATGCATAACAATGAAAATCCGAAAGTTATACATGCACGCGCAAATAGAATAGGCAATATAACGCATGCTAAGCTAACTGAAACCGATGTTATTCGATTAAAGAAAAAGTTGCGACGTAGCAATAACCCGTTGTATAAAATTGCGCGTGAATTTGGTATTACCCATACACAGCTTAATCGAATTCGTAAGGGTGAAAACTGGGGACACGTTAAAATAGACGACGAAGATTAACTAGAAAAATTTTATAGTTGGAAAAGGACAAATTACCAGGAGGTGGGGAAGGAAATGTATTGCCTTTAGTTGAACAATTCTATACCCTACAGGGGGAAGGTTTTCATACGGGCAAAGCTGCTTATTTTATCCGAATAGGTGGGTGCGACATTGGATGTCGTTGGTGCGACTCTAAAATATCATGGAGTCCTGGTATTCATAAACTGGTTTCAGTTGATGAAATATTACAAAGTGTATTGAATACTCCTGCCAGATCGGTGGTAGTTACGGGTGGGGAACCCTCGTTACATAACCTTAATCCGTTATGCGATAAATTAAAAGAACATAATATTGAAACTTTTATTGAAACATCGGGAGCTTACCCTTTAACAGGTACATGGGATTGGATTTGTTTATCGCCTAAGCGTAATGTACATCCTGATGAAAGTATGTATAAACGTGCCGATGAGCTTAAGGTAATTATATACGATGATGCAGAAGATATAGCTTGGGGTGAACAATGTGCCGAACGTGTTTCAGAAAAGTGTATGCTGTTTTTACAACCTGAGTGGAGTAGGTATGCTGCAAATATTGATACCATTGTTGATTATGTAAAGAATAACCCACAATGGATGGTTTCACTACAAGCGCATAAATTTATGAAGATTCCGTAACTATTGTGTTTTTATTCAATCGTTCGGCCTTTAGTACCCCTTTAATATTGTTAATATTTGTTAGCAGCAAATCAAGGTGATTTAAACTATTTATAAAAACCGTAATAAAGCCTTGAAAAATACCATCTTTTGTATTTATTGCAATTGAACGCATATTCACCTGATGGTTTTTGGATATTACTTCACTAATATGATTCATAATACCGATCTTGTCTAATCCGGTTACAACCAATTCAACTAAAAAGGCTGAATCTTTTGATCGATCAGTCCACATTGCCGGAACAATTCTATACGAGTATCGCGTTCTTAAGTCTTTGGCATTAGGGCAGTTATATCGATGTATTTGAATTCCTCGATCAACCGTAACAAAGCCAAAAATATTATCACCAGGAATAGGTTTGCAGCATTTTGCCAATTTATAATCAACATTTTTCAGATCTTTATCGATGACTAAGAAATCGCTTTCATCATTCCTGCGCTTTGTGTATTCGGCAGCGCTAGCCTCCGTAATTGCCTCATCTTTACTATCATCTTCACTTTTCGATTTGGCTAAAACTCCTTTAATCGATTGTAAATCAATTTTTTCATCGGCAATGGCCTGGTAAAAATCCAAAGCCCGTTTATACTTAAAGTGGCCCAATAATTTCAGAATAAATTGGTCACCCATTTCCAATTTAAGCTGCGACATTTTACGCTCCAACATTTCTTTGCCAATTTCAGCTTGCTTAAACAAAGTTTCGTTAATAGCTTTTTTAATACGAGCCTTTGTTCTTGAACTGGCTACAATATTTATCCATTCATCGCGTGGCTTTTGATTTTTCGATGTTATAACTTCAACCGTGTCGCCATTTTTCAATTTGTACTTTATGGGAACAATTTTTTCATTTACACGAGCTCCGGTGCAGGTATTTCCAACTTTACTGTGAATAGAGTAGGCAAAATCAAGAATTGTAGCTCCATCACGTAATTTTTTGATATCACCCTTGGGGGTGAAAACAAAAATATCGGAATTTATTTTTTGTTTAGCTGTATTTTTAAAATCATCTATAGCTTCAGTATCTTTTACTTCAAGCGCATCACGAATATTTCTTAGCCAAGAGTCATGATCCTTTTCATTTGCCGATTCTTTATACTTCCAATGCGCAGCATCGCCTTTTTCAGCCACTTCGTCCATGCGATTGGTACGTATTTGTATTTCAACCCAATGGTCATCAGGGCCAATAACAGTCGTATGTAGCGATTCGTACCCACTTGGTCTGGGTGTTGAAATCCAGTCGCGTAATCTTAAAGGATTGGGTTTATAAATATTGGTCACCAAACTGTAAACATTCCAACACTCTTCTTTCTCTTTTTCAAGAGGTGTGTTTTTCAATATTATTCTTATGGCAAATAAATCGAAAATCTCAGAAATGTCAATTCCTTTTTTTTGAACCTTTCCATAAATAGAATTTACCGATTTCGGACGCCCTTTAAATTCATAGTCATAGCCCTTTTCTTCAAGAATTTCACGGATAGGCTGTGAAAATTTCTCGATATAAGCTTCACGAGCTTTTTTTGTAGTTTTTAATTGCTGGGCAATGCTAAAATAGGGTTCTGGGTCAATATGTCGTAGCGAAATATCCTCAAATTCAGTTTTTATATGGTAAAGTCCTAATCTGTGGGCAATAGGAGCGTAAAGTAGCCTGGTTTCTTGGGCTATCTTTTTTTGCTTTTCCTCGTCAAAATTCTTTATTTTACGAATATTGTCAAGCCGATCGGCAATTTTTACTAGAATTATGCGTACATCATCTGATATAGTGAGGATTAGAGTTATAAAATTTTCACTCTGTAAAGATAATTTTTTGGTATAAAGCGAACTTATTTTTATAACACCTTCAACAATTCCGCTAACTTCATCGCCAAATTCTTTTTTAATTGTTTCAAGTGATGTGAGATTATCTTGAACCAAATCGTGCACTAAGGCAGCAATAATAGTAGTTTTGCCTAATCCAATTAAGTCTTGAAGTATAATTGCAACTCGCAAATGATGCAGTATATAGGGTTCTCCCGATATTCTTAGTTTTGTTTCAGAATGGGCAAGTGATAAATCGTAGGCCTTTTGAATGGATTCAATATCGTTAGGCGAAAAACTTTTGGCACACAAATCCATTAAATTTGTGTAAAGGCAATTTAATTCATCTTTAAACTTTTCAGGAATACTCATAATTGGATCAATAACTTCATTACAAAAGTAGCAAACAAAAGATAATTGTAAAGTCTAAATGGTTTAAATATTCAGGGAGTTAATGGCATGAGTAAACCCACTCTGATTATTTGATTTGCTTACTTTAAACCTGCTTTTAAGGTATGGTGGGGCATTTGCTACCACAAAACGTTCGTTGTGCAAAGGTTAGCATATCAAGGTTATTATAATCGTTACCAATAGCAAAATAGTAGGGATATTTAATGGAGAGGTGCTGAGTAACCATTCAATTCAATTACTTTTTGATACTTCACTATTAAATACCTCCATCCACATTGATTTATGATTTATGGGCGATGTCGTTAATTTTGTTTTTTAAAGGATGAAGTCTTTTTTAGGAATTCAGTAAACAGATTGATATGACTATTTAGCAATACAATAACTTGCGTGGCATAATTGGGTAATTGATTCATATTTAGGCAAAAATATTATATTTGTACTATTATTATACCTAATAAAATCGTTGATTAAAATAGCGGGATGACTGTTTTCAAAACAAGAATAACAGCCTGTGCCGAATCCTCGTTAAAGTATTTGGAATTTTCTTGCGAAGACGTAAGTAAAACTAAATAATTATTTTTAACATAAAAATTATTTACAAAGTAATGCAATCCTTTTCATATCTAATTCTACTGGTCTAAAGGCTTTTGTTAAGAATAGTTTATTAATGAATTTATTTCACATTATGCTAAATGGGTTATTGCATGGCTTTAATTCATACTTTTACATGAAATTATGAATATTAATATTTACATATCAATTAAGCGCTGGCTCGAATTAAAATTCAGAGGCAGGTTATTCGTTACGTAAATATTTAATTATATTATTGTTAGTTAATAAGAACCTCCCTCACTTAAGTGTAGGGAGGTTTTTTTTTACCCATAATTTGAATTAAAACCTTTTAAACTATGAACCCTAAAAGCAAGCATTACAGCACAATAGCCTTTGGATTGGCGGCAGTAGGAGTCGTATTGTTTTCAGCCAAAGCTATTATGGTAAAAATGGCGTATGGCTACGATATTGACACTTTATCGCTACTTTTAATAAGAATGGGTATTGCCCTTCCTTTTTATATAATAATTGCATTATTTGAAAGCAGGCGAAAAACCAATATGAAACTTATGCCTAAAGATTATTTATTTTTAACAATACTTGGTTTTTTAGGATATTATATGGCAAGTTATCTTGATTTTAAAGGGTTAAACTATATTACAGCAAGTATTGAACGACTAATTTTATTTGTTTATCCAACCTTAGTGATTATTATATCGGCAATATTTTTGAAAAAGCCGGTTAGCCTACAACAAAAACTTGCTGTAGGCGTTACCTATATTGGTGTTTTTGTGGCCTTTTACAAATATTCAGCATATGCGGCTATTAGTTCAAATATTCCATTGGGAACAGTTTTGGTATTTGGTAGTGCTTTAACTTACGCTGTTTATTTGGTGGGTAGCGGCGATATGATTCCTCGTATTGGATCAGTGCGCTTTACAAGTTATGCTATGATTGTTTCATGTATTGCGGTAATGCTTCATTATTTTATTAAAAACGATGGAAATGTACTCGATCAGCAAACTGAGGTTTATTTTTTAGGTTTAGGTATGGCTTTTATAAGTACCATAATACCTAGTTTTATGTTGGCCGAAGCAATTAAAAGAATAGGAGCTTCAAATGTAGCTATTGTAGGTAGTATAGGACCCATCAGCACAATTATACTTGCTACAATATTTTTAGGTGAAAAAATAGGCATATATCAAATTATAGGTACTGTTATAGTCATTTCTGGAGTATTGTTGATTGCCTTAAGTAAAAAGAAAGTAAAAATTTCTTAGCGAGTATCTATATTCCACCAATATCCTGACGGTTTTGAAAAAAATCGTGAATATACCATCGGAACAACGGCTATCTAAAACTTGCCGCAATCTGGATATAAGATAAATATTAAATTCAGGAGCATAAACAAAAGTTGCATTTGTAAGTTGAACCTAAGTTGAGCGATTCGAACAAAGTGAAGAGGCGCTTTACTTAGGTATAACCCCGACCTCAGTCGATTGAGCAGATTTGCGATAGCGAATCGCTCAATTTGGGTTGAATCTACGTCTGCCGGTTTTGTTTCCATATAATTGTAATAATACAAGCTATTTTTGTTTCTTTGCCGCTTAAATTTAAAACTATGAAGATTCTAAATATTATTCTTACTATAGCAGTAATTGCAAGTTCGCTTTCGTTATCAGCTCATAAAAAGGTTAAAGCACCCATTTCAAAAGAAAAACTTAAAAATGAGAAAGTTTACCGCGAATGGAATGATGCTATGGCCAACAAGAAGCGTGTTTATATTCTTAATCTTGATAATAAGAAACTTACAAAAATACCTGGTAAGATTGGTAAGTTTAAAAACTTACAAGAATTGTATGTCAGAAACAACAATATTTCAGAACTTCCCTCTGAATTGTTTTTATTGCCAAACCTACAAGTATTGGCTCTGGGCGAAAACAATTTTACCGAAATTCCTGTAGAGGTTACCAATTTTCGTCATTTAGAGGTTTTAGATGTATTTAATAACTCTATAACCATGGTTTCTGCTGAAATAGGAAATCTTAAAAAGCTTAAAAAACTAGATTTAAACTGGAATGAAATTAGTTCGCTACCCAATGAAATAGGAGATTTGATTGCTTTGGAAGAACTATTGATGGAACGAAATATTTTGACCGAACTGCCTGAGTCTGTAAGTAATCTTACTAATTTAACATCATTGAAAGTAGCAGAAAACCAATTAAGCAAATTACCTGAGAACATTGGCAACCTAACAAAATTACCCTCACTTAACCTTGAGAAAAATGCATTAACCGCATTGCCATCGTCATTAGGCAATATTAATGGACTTAAAACTTTAAATATTAGTCAAAATCAATTGACTATGATACCCAACGAACTTGGAGCACTTGAAAACCTTGAAGAGTTAAATCTTTCCAACAATAAAATAAAATCGGTTTCTGGCAACAGTATAAATTTTTCAAATGCCAAAAACATTGATTTAAGCATTAATAAAATAGCCTCGTTTACAGCAAAAATGAGCAATTTACAAAAGCTTGAAACGCTAGATGTTTCAATTAACCAGTTATCAGAAGTACCTGCAAATATTGGTTATGCAACCAGCTTAAAAAAGGTGCTTTTGAACCGGAATAAAATAAGACGGGTAGAGGGGTCTATTTATAAGTTATCAAAACTTGAAGAATTGGATTTATCTGATAATAGAATTGAAAAAATCGATAAATCACTTGGAGGCCTGAAAAGTCTTAAGTTCTTAAATATTAGTGACAATCAACTCATGTATTTAAACAAACAATTATCGGGTATGACTTCGCTTGCTGAACTTTATATTGAGCGTAACCCAAGGTTAAACGATTTTCAAAAGAAGCAGGTAAAGAAATTTTTTCCTAAAACACAGATTTATTTTTAACCAGATTATTCCATTTGAATGGTCATTAGCACTTCGTCTAAGTTAGCATCGGGATTGGGGCAGCGCTTTTTAAGTTTAGTTTTATAAGTATAAATTGTTGTTACTGAATAACCTAAGAATCTTGCAATGGTTTCATTATCGTTAATGCCTAAACGCTTTAATGCATAAATTCTAAGTTCTGGTGTAAAGGCATGTGATTTGCCCTCTGAAACTTTATCAACCTCTCCAACATGAGAATTGTACCTGCCAATAAATCTTGGGAAAAGTTTTACAAATATAGAGTCGAAACTTGCATAAAGCTCTTCTCGTTCCATCCTTAAATCAATGTTACTCATTATTTTTTCAACCTCCGATAACTTACTTAACATTAAATTCCTACTAACCGATTTTTTGAGTTTTTCAATTTTACCAATATAGCTCGATATTAATTCAAAGAAATGTCCAATGTATTCTTCCTTAATGCGATTTACTTCCGAGAGTTCTTTATTTGTGTTACGAAGGCTTTCAATAGTGCTACTAAGTTTTCTTTTTGTATTAACAAGTTTCCTATTTTGTTTTGTAACTGTATAAGCCAAAAGCATTAGTCCTATAACCGATAAACCTAAAACAATGGAGAAAAGCATAAATATTTCACGTTGTTTTTCTTTGGTTCTAAGCATACTTCCTTCAATAATGGGTAAAATATTTGATATTTGTGCGATGCGATGTTTAGCACCGTAATAGTTCGCATCTTCTAATGCTTGGTTAACACATAAAAGTGATAAATCAAGCATGCCGCGATTAAAAAGTATTTCAGCTAAATTAATAAGGGCAACAGTTTCTTTGGTAGCAACCTGAATATCTAATTTGGCTGCTTTTATCAGAAACTCAATGGACTTGTCAACCTCATTTAGTTCTCCATATATATAACTTAAAGTTGATGCTAATATAGCCCTTTCATGCTTCGAAATAGTTGTATTGTCCCATAATTTCTCATAGTAAATTTTGGCGCTTGATTTGTCATTTATTCTTAAGCAGTACAAACCATTTAAAAAGCTAAATTCAGGTAAATTTGAATCGCAAGCTTCAATGGCACTTAACAATGCTTTATTACCCATAGCATTATAAATTGGAGTATAATGATTGTCCTGCGTATAATCTGCAAAATCAATCCATGCTCGGTTAAGCGTTTTGTAATACTTAACTTTTAGTGTTGTAGGTAAAGGGTCAGGAGCAATTGTTTTTAAGGTATCAATAGATTGCTGGAAAAACCCCGATGATAACAGTATAAAGGACATATTAATTTTGGCATCTACAATAATTTCTGTATTATTTAATTTATGTGCAATCTTTAGCATTCTTTTGGCATAGGTAAAAGCAGAATCGTATTTAAAGCTTTTATATTCAGCATATAGTTCAGAATATACCGAATATTGGTAATATAAATCTTTGTTTTTAGCACTATTTGCTGCAATGCTCTTAAGTACAGTTAGTTTTTCCAATTTTTGTTCAACATATTGATCTTTGTTTTCAATGAAACTACTTAAATCAATTAATAAACTATCGATACTAGTTTTGGCTAAACCTATTAAAGGT
>JAQICC010000034.1 GCA_027858735.1 Salinivirgaceae bacterium | reverse complement strand
TAACCCTTCATATTCAAAAGGGCTGGTCGATCCGCAAAATATCGCGGGATTTGGGTCTCTCGCGTAATCGCATACGCCGCATACTGGTATCAAACTCGGTTTTACGTGATACCACCCCCGAGGATAAAACACCCATGAAAAAGAAGCGTGTGAGCAAGCTGGATCCTTACAAAGAATATATTACCGATTTGCTTATTAAACACAACAAAATCACGGGACAGCGGGTGTATGAACTTTTAAAGGAGAAAGGATACCAGGGCGAAATATCCATTGTTCGTGACTACCTGAAAAGCGTACGCCATGTGGGTTCAAAAACACCGATAAAGATGGTTGAAACGGATCCGGGCCGGTTGGCTGCTCATGACTGGAGTGATTACAATATCGCCTTTACATCAACAGGACAAACACAGCAGGTAACGTTTTTTAGTTACATTCTGTGCTTCTCCAGGCGTCAGTACCTGAGTGTTGTGGAAAATAAAAAACAGCCCACTCTTTTTCGCGAGCTTATTGCCGCTTTTATTTATACCGATGGCGTTCCCCAGGAAGTCAGGAGTGATAATCAGAAGGCATGTGTGGATCGCTGGGAGCCGGGAAGTCCGGTTTTCAACAGCAAGTATCTGGAGTTCGCCACCTGGTATCGGTTTACTCCCAAGACCATTACACCGCGTCATCCACAGGAAAACCTAAAGGTGGAGCGCCCGTTTTGGTACCTGGAGCAGAATTTCCTCAATGGCCGCGACTTCAATGACCTTCAGGTTCACGCACTACAAGGTTAAAATCTATTAAAGGCGCTTAAAACTAAGGTTTTAGGCGCTTTTTTCGTTTACGCCAATATCAAAATAACGTAAAGAAACGCATATAAAAAGAGACTAAATCGAGACTCAAAGGGCTCAGGGTTCTGAACCTGACCTCCGGGTCTCGCTAAAGTCGTAACTGCTTGATAATTTGAATTTTATTTGATGCATTTTGTACTCACTTGTACTTTGTTTTAGAGGTTCAGTCTCTTAAATTAACCTGATAAAAGAGACCCTCGGCAAAGGAAAGAGACTATTTTATTAACCAAGTAAATTTAAATGTCATGCGAATTACAACAAGCCTTCTTCTTAAAAGAACGAAACAGTTAACCGATGAAACTTATCCAATTTATGTTAGATGTACACTTGATGGCCAAAGGATTGAGCTATCCACCGGAATATATGTGGACATTAAAAACTGGGACGAGGTCAAAAGGAGCGTAAACACAAAAGATCCGAATGCCCGGGTTTTAAATTCCCAACTTTTAAAAATTGTTGGAAAAGTAAATGAAGCCTACAATCAATTAGAAGCATTAGGCGAAGATTTTGACATCCACGCGATAAAGGAAAAATTGACTGGAAATGCACAGCACTATTTAATGCAATTCTTTGAAAAGGTACTTTGTTCCATTAAATCCAAAGTCGGGCACGGTTATTCTTATGGAACCTTCAAACATTACAAATCTACTTGCGGACGACTTAAAAAATTTATCAAATATAAATATGGCAGCGAAGATTTTATAATTCGAAAAGTGGATTACGACTTTATAAATTCATTTGACACATACCTTAAGGTTGAATATTCAGTTATGCCGATCACTACCAATAAATACCATAAACAACTAAAAAAGGTTTTAATGGATGCTGTGGCCATGGGCATGATTGACAAAAATCCATACGTCAATTTTAAATTGAAAACCTATCAAACGAATCGGAATTATTTAACTTTACAAGAGGTAAAAGCAATTGAAGACAAAGAAATTTCAATTAAACGAATTGGGATTGTCCGTGATATATTTGTTTTTGCTTGTTATACAGGAATGTCATATACCGATATTTATAATCTTTCCCAAAATCATTTGGTATTAGGAAATGACGGTGAGAAATGGATAATCATCGATCGAGGGAAAACGGGCGTAAGGTGTAGGGTGCCTTTGTTGCCCAAAGCGGAAGATGTATTAAACAGATACAATGATTATCCAAGTAATAGCTCTACCGGAAAGTTGCTGCCTGTTAATTCCAATCAAAAAATGAATGCGTACCTCAAAGAGATTGCCGATATATGCAATATCAGTAAAAAGTTGACAATGCATGTTGCCCGGCATACATTTGCTACTTCCATTACTCTTGAGAAAGGGGTTCCAATAGAAACTGTATCTAAAATGCTTGGACATAATTCCATTAAAACTACACAGATTTATGGGCGTATTGTTGATGCAAAGATATCACGGGATATGAGGGATTTAAGAAGTAAATTGACTCAGTGAAATAGGTGTCGATCGTGTTTTTGTATGTACACTTTCAATTTGCCAGTTATCAATAACTGGTTAGTGTTTTTAGGTTGAAGGAGTATAACATAAAAAGTATCTTAATTCTTATTATCTCATTCAATAGTTAAAAAACAAGAGGAAACCAGTTACAGGCTTCCTCTTATCGTTTGCAAATATGTGAACCATTAATTAATCACGCCCAAATATACGGAGATTATATTTTGGTGTTACAGTAGGAATTCATTTTAAGTAATGCTCCATTCTCAGAGAACTTGAAGAATCGCAAGTAAAATAATACCTAATGCGCCAGGTCAACTATACAATAAATCAAATAGTTCACCATACCAAGAAGATTGCTGTGCACATGGCAGAACATTCAAAATAAACGGGGTGCGTAAATTAAATGCCGTGAGGAGTTTATTGGAGTGTCCTATCCAAAAAGACATGCGCTGAAAAGATGTAAGGAATGTTGTATTGTAGATTTGCTCGAGGCGGGATTTGAAACAGGTGCGTAATGCGCTTGTAATTAATGCTTTAATTGTATAATAAATATACAGGTCTCGTATTGGTCTCAACAATGTAATTTGACTATTAATAAAGTTAAGAATAATAATTGAAATTAGAAAACAAAATATTTAAGGTATAAGACTAAATCACTATTGTGTAATTTCAATGTGTACAGATGTATTAATTTGTTCAGCAACTTTAGAATTTAGGAATATTTTCATTCGACATAATGCTTCTACAAAAAAATAGCGACCTGCAACCTTGACTATTTGAAATGTTGACCCAGTTGGCTCAGACAGTGAAGGAGAATTGCAAGGATTAAATATATATTTAAACTTTGCTCGGAAGTAGCTATTGCTTTACAAATTTGGATACTACTTTTTCATTTTGACTATTAAGTACAACTAAAAAATACATGCCTCTTGCTATGTTTGAGACATCAATAGGAATGTTAGTGTTAAAGCTATTGTCATTATAATAAAGAATTCTTCCGTCAGAGTTTGCTATTGTTACACTCTTTACTGTTTTATTATTGTAATCAATATATAGCTTGGATACAACTGGATTTGGATATATAATTAACTCATCCTTTGTTAATGAGGGAATTTGCTCCAAACCGCTTGTCGTAAAATTGGGTAAATAAAATTGTGAGCTGGATATAATTTCTCTGGGGGTTTGAGAACTGGCCCATTCCAGTTTTATGTTGGCTCCGCCCACTTCTTCGAAATACTCCACTTTAATATCATATTTTTTTCCTGCTTCTAAATAAATGGTTCCTGAATAATAAATATCCCAATCCTTAATCCATTTATCAATTATCAAAGTATTGTTAATCCAAACTCGGCGACCATTATCTGATTTAATATAAAACGTATAGGTATCTGTGTGTGGGGCTTCAATACTGCCAGTCCAGCGTACGGAATAATAATCAGGATTTATTCCGGCTGCGGGTGAAAGATCCTTCCAATCGAAATTAATTTCGTTATCAATTCTTTGAAGTACGGGATTTTCAAAATTCGTTCCGTTA
>JAQICC010000285.1 GCA_027858735.1 Salinivirgaceae bacterium | reverse complement strand
CCTCACGGTAAACCAGCTTGCCACTTGCTAATGCTTCGAGGCGTTACCCTCGCGCGTAAGGGACTTTCACCCTCTGGATAAAATTACCCCCACACTCTATGGCTCCTTGAAAAAGATTTGTATTTTTAAACTTTTTCTGGAACATCGAGTGTGGGTGCGCTGCTGCTAATGCAGGGCACACACAAAGTGTAAAAAACATTGCGCGGATTTTGCTACTTTTAACTTCAATACATTTAATTAACGGTTGTGTACCGGGATAACTAATCGCTTTAAAAGCGCAACGATTTTTACACGAACCGTTCAGCGAACGAATCCGCAATAATCCAAAAACTTTAAAATATCTCTCTCCTTATGCCGTGTGAAGTGTTTTCACTTCACACAATGCTATGACTATCAAGTGAAAACACTTGATAGGGTGAAAGTTATAAACTTGCGCAATCAGGGGGAATACTAGCATTTTTAGAATAACAATTAAACCAAATATTATATTAGACCATGTTGTTAGTGCAACGATTTATTTCCAGAAAGGACATTACATCTTTTTGTGATTTCCTTTCTATTTTTTGTTGCACTTACTACTTGAACTCAGGAAATTATTTTAACTTTACACAACATTAAAAATAACTGTTATGAAAAGGCCCTTATATTACTTATTGTTATCATTATTATTAATTTCTTTTAGTGCGTGCGATAAAGATAAAAACAAATCATGTGCAGATTGTGATGCAGCACTTCTTCATATGGCTGAAAAATTACATATCTATGGTTGTAATCCAAGCTATATGGAAAAAGCATGGGACGCAATTAATCAAGAATGTGACCGGGGTAGCGAAAAGGTGTGGTATATGGCTGAGACTTGCATTCTTGGTGCTACAAGAATTCCTCCCTGCGGAGAGGTTCTTTCGAATACTGACGTTCAAGATGATGTTCTTTTTACGATTTCATATTCTTCAACAGTGAACGACACCATTAGGGTTAAATTCCATGGTCCAACTCTTGAGTTAGTGGATGTAAAATTAGACGCAAATCAAACCATTTCCATTCCGTATCCCCATCTAATTGAAGAAGGAGATGAGATGATTATTAACTTCGGTGCCTATCCTAGTTATAAGCAAGAAACTATAAAATTCAGTTTCAACAGGCCAGATAAATATTATTTAAATAGAACCATGAATATTACAAGAGACCCGCAGTCTACTGCGGTAAATAAGTTAAATATTGATTTTGTAAATTGGTAAATAGAGTTTGTTTGTGAATTCACTGGCTTACTTTATTAAATAAAACGGTGAACGCAAATTTTTCACATCCACTAGTTTGTATTTTACAAGACTATATAATTGCTAATTATTACTTTACACCTCAAGGTTAACCTAGCTCGCGCAAGTTTGAGCGATAGCGGCAACTTGTGTGCGTTTAGAAAACACTTTAGTTCTTCAACGCATCCCACAACACTTCCATTGGATGCATAGCTAATTGCTTTGTGCCATTATATATTTTCATGCCGTGTGAAGTATTTTCACTTCACACAATGCTATGACTATCAAGTGAAAACACTTCCAGTGCTGTCGGGAGTTTCCTCCCGAATCTTTTAGTTAATATGTCAGAAGTAAACTTAAGACTAAACAGAAAAAAACACATTATAAGAAGACTTGACATTTTATGAAAAAATCACTAACCTCGCTGAACAGACGCTAAAAAGCATTAAAACGACTTCTTAGCTAATCTTTACAGCTAATTTTCACAGCAGCAACGTCATGATGAGATTTTGATATTTAATAAAGGTTGTTTAGCTTGGCGCTTTTAATTGTTTTTTGTGCGTTGCATTAGGATTATTTTGATTTTAAAAACCTCTTTGATGATTAAAACAAATGAATTGGAGGGTTTATTAGCTCCTCTATCCTACTCGGATTTTATCTTGATTATTTAACACATTCAACGCATTTGGAAACATTATTGCTTTTTTGCATTTTGATACTTAAGTTTTAATTGCAATTACACTTGGATAAATTAAAGCGCATATAGGATAATAAGTGCTAAAACTGTTTTCAACTCGTTCTGATTCTTAATTGATAGTTTGATGCTAATTCGCTAAACACAAAATATTTAAAAACCTACACTTTGTTAATGGTAACTAACTTGATTCCTTTCAGCTAATTAATCAGCAGTATTGCAAGGTGATTGTCTTGTACGGTCGGACTTTTTATTGCAAGCATTTTGATTCTTTTGCATTGGGATTGTAAAACAGTAACCTGATTATTTATTTTCACCTGTCTGACCATTCATGACAATCATTTTAGGATAGGACAAATTGATAAGCGGATATGAAAATCAAACTATCTGTAACATTCAGGGCTGAATTAATCCCCACGAGATAAAAAATCCCGCCTCTTATAAAGTGGCGGGATTAATTTTGCCCGTTGTTGGACGTTACCCGGCCGGCAGAGTTTTAGGGAGCTGGGGCACTTTCCATGGCATATGGGATTTCAATGCATTGGGGCTGAATTTGTGAGGTAGTTGTTGCCTAAATTTCAATAATTGAGAAGTCTGGGCTGACGAATTTTCCATACTATATTTGGTTTTCCCAGTCATTTCATCTTGGTTTTTCTTCGTCTTTCTAGTTATTTTCCACTTTAGAGCATACCACTCCTAATCACCGACCCGGACAGGTCGCTGTCATTTGAAATAAAAATAGCTAGCCCATACTTTAGGCCGCCTTTCGCTTTTGTGGGCCATCGCGTATGGGAGGGTACACCTCTACAACCCCCATCAGCCCCTCTTTGCATTCCGGGCACAGAAACGGCGAATGGCCATACCTTTGCTCAAAGATGACATACCAGGGTTCTTTTTTTGAACTTTCCGGTGCAGGCTGGTTTAGGTCTTGGCATGCGGCTTCGAGGGATTCCTTCTTGTTGCGGCACGAAAGAATTCCGTAGTGCCTTACTTTCACAAATCCGGCAGGCAATACGTGCATGAGCCACCGTCTGAGAAAGGTCTCACCATTGAGTGGTGT
>JAQICC010000021.1 GCA_027858735.1 Salinivirgaceae bacterium | reverse complement strand
CCCTAGGATTTAAGCACAGACCTTTCGTTAGAAAAACAAAAGTAGTGACCCAAATGTAAAAATACGAAATGCAATGCGCTGACATTGTGGTTGTTACAGATATCTATTTGCAAGTTGGGCTAAAGCCTTCGGGATCGCAACAGCTTGTTCCAGCTAGTTCCGAATTTATTTCGGAAAACTTGATTCGAAAAAACAGAACCTGTTCCGCCATAGCGGAATGCATTGAAATAAATGCATCTGGAAACTTTTTAAAAAATTAAATTTCTTGCTAATATGTCATTTCAGATTGATAATCAGCATGTTTATTGCTTTTTGAAAAAGTTTATGAATTAATCAGGATAACTCTACCCTATGTGCATTTTTTAATGAACACCATTAGCCTATAGTGCATATTTATACTATTTATTAATTTTAAAAACAACTATGAAAGTAAAATTCTAGTAGGGATTAGTGCAATATTGGCCTTTAAAGCATGCTATACCAGCAACGATGAACCAATGCTTCTATAATATCAGGCTGATGCATTATTTCAATTCTACACCCACTATCGGGAAATGATAAAAAGTAGGAAGAAAATATCTTTGTTTTTTCTCATATTTCTGATTGCATACCAAAGTACTTCATATAGAAACATCATTCGCTCTAAATCAGCTGTCCAAATAGCAATGTGTTCTATTTTATGAAAATAGAAATGTTAAATTCAACTACTTTTTATTAATTGGAAACTTGAACTCACTTTTAGAGCTATTGCCAAAACAGTACCCAAACCTACCAAACCTAGCAGTGCAATAAAACTAATAGATAGCCCATAAGTTTCAGCAATAATCCCTAATAAAGGGGGGCCTACCAAAAATCCAACATAGCTAGCACCCGATATAAATGCAATTCCACTTGAAGAGTCCACTCCTTCTAAATTAGCAGACATTCGATAAACCTCGGGTACAATTATTGAAAAACCAGCCCCTATTATAAAAAATCCTACTATTGAAATGTATGTGTGCCCCGTTAACACTAATACAAATCCAAATATCGATAGTATAAAACCAGCCAAAACAATCTGCAAAGCACCAAATTTTTTACTAAAAAAATCACCCATAAATCGTCCCATTGTCATTGATAAGGAAAATCCTGCATAACCTAAACCTAAATACTCCACCTTAACCAAAGCTACATCTTTTAAAAATAAACCGCTCCAATCTGCAATGGCACCTTCGGTTACCATGGCTGCAATACCTATTAATGCTATCCATATAAGCATTCCATATTTTTTAACTTGCCCTTTTTCAGATTTAGTGCTTACTACCACTGTGTTTTTAATATTGAAGTAGGTTTTCACAAATAATATCTGCAATACCAAAACCAAACCTGACGCAAGCAATACGTGAATTAAAGCATTGCCAATGGCAATTAAAAGAATGGTACCCAAGCCCGATGAAATTAGTGCGCCAAGGCTAAAAAAGCCATGGCAACTCGACATTATAGATACTTTATTTTGCCTTTCAATTGTTGCAACCATAGAATTAACAGCAATTTGATAAAAACCTCCGCAAAAGCCAAACATTAAAAAAGCCGCACATAAATAATAAAAACTTGGTGCTGTAAATATGGCTATTATAAAAATCGATAGTCCAGCAACACTAAAAAAGGACATTCTACCTTCTCCATATTTACTTACAATTGATTTACCGAATGGCGTAGCTATTAATGACCCAATTGCTCCAAATAAAAGTACTATGCCCAACTGTCCCTCACTCATTTTAAGCTTTTCAATTATTTGTGGAATATAAATTACCCATGTTCCAAACAATATGCTTAATGATAAAAATAATTGCGCAGAGGCAAAGAATGTAAGCTTTTGGCTTGAAATATTTAGTCTGTTCATTTTATTGAAGTTTAACTATACAAACATAAGCACGTGTTTCTGATTATTTTTGTCTTGATTTATCTGTTTTTTGACTATTTTTGTCATTTATCTATATATGAAACCCATTTACGAAAACATACAACCTAATATTGGCAGTTCCTTTTACTCGCATATGGTATCACCTGGATGCTGTGAACCATTTTGGCATATTCATCCGGAATTTGAACTGGTTTATATTCATTCGGGCAGTGCCGAAAGGCATGTAGGGAGTGATGTTTCGAATTACAAAAATGGTGATTTATTGCTTATTGGCTCAAACATACCCCATTCGAATTTAGGAAACAGTGACCATGCCGATAATTGTGAAATTGTGGTGCAAATGAGTACCGATTTTATTGAAAAACGCATTGCTCCTTTCCCCGAATTCATGAAGGTAAATGAACTTTTTGATCGTTCTTCATTCGGAATTTCATTTAAGAAAAACGTAAAAGAACAGGTTGGAATACTATTGCAAGAAATGTTTAAATATGATTCTTTTAATAAGTTAATTAAGCTTATCGAAATATTACACCTACTTGCCTCAACAAATGAATACACTCTTTTACATGCCAAATCGGCTATAATTGAGTTACAATCGAATGATTATACTCGAGTAAATAAAATAAACGAATTTGTGTCGGCGAATTATCAGCGCACCATCTTACTAAAGGAATTAGCTGAGTTAACTGGATTAACAGAAACATCGTTCAGTAGATTCTTTAAAAAAGTAACAGGCAAAACATTCATTTGCTTTTTAAACGAGTACCGCATTCAAAAAGCCTGTTCTCTATTAGCAAATAACAATAATAGTATTTCAGAGGTAATGGTTGATTCTGGATTTATAGAACCTGCTCATTTTACCCGTATTTTTAAGCGTTATACCAGTTACTCGCCACGCGATTATAGAAAAAAGGTTCGGAATTGGTAGCTTCGGCTATGCTTACTTTTTTTAGTTTTTCAAAAATAATGCCGACTTACCCGATATCTCATGCATGACTTGACTCTAGCTATATGCCGCGATTTAGGACTTCGCATACAAATACAACCATCAAAAGTTGAAGCTGCTTTGATTCAATAAAGTGGCTATCATATAAACATTTGTTGTTCTTAGTGTAAATTTTGTGTCTTAGTGACTTTTTGGCATTTTTTTTAGCCACCAAGACACCAAATCACTACGGTATCACAAATATTTTAACCTCTACATTAATTTATATCAGAGCCAATAAAGTTAATTAATTAGCTACTATCATTTTTGTGGGTAAAGTATTAATTATGTGTATTTTTAAGTTTTCAGGGAAGCAGATCTCAGTCTCCAGTCCTCAGTAATCTGACTGGCTACTGCTTATTATATCTCACTTAAAAAACTCATAATAAAATTATCTTCTATTAAATTCGTAGTAATACCATTAATTAATTACCCCCTCTTTAACACCAAAATCATCCTCAATTTTCTTTTTAAAATTTGCACCCGCGATAATAAGTATATAATCGTTTATTTCAATGTTTAAATCTTCAGTCGGATTTTTTATTAAGGTTCTTTGTCCATCAATAATTTTTGTAATGCCTACCAATACACAATTGTATTCCTTTTTTAATTTTACGAAAGCATCGAAATAGTTTACTTCTAAAAACGGATTTGATTCTATTATTTTGAATTCATGCATATCAAAATCGTTCTCTTTAACCGAAGTTTCTATTAAATCTTCGGTAAAAGCTGCCACATCAGGTTCAAAAATATAGCTTGCCACCAATTTTGATGTTATATCGTTTTTTGAAACAATATAGTTTACTCCAACAGTTTGAAATGTTTCTTTCAATTCTGATGTTTGTAAAGCCACTACAACATTAACATTGTATTGCTTTTTTAGGTTTATAATATAAATTAAAGACTTAGTATCATCAGAAAAATTTACAAATACTGAGTTCGAGCCCTGAATATTAACTTTCAATAGAGCTTCATGATTTTCAAAATCAGCTAGCAACACAAAAACACGTTTTTCAGGATACATGTCTTTAATCAATTCTAAATCGGTATTGTTGTTTGTTACTACTGCAATATTGCAATTGGCATTAACAATTTGATCGGCTACATTTTTAGCAAAACTGTCCCAACCAATAATTACAAAATGGTTTGAAAAATCGGTACCAAAAAAACCTCTCTTTTTCTTTTCCATACGATTACGAATAATATTTGTGAAATTTCCTATTAAAAAACCTAATACGCCAAGGCTACTAAAAATAACCACCAGCCCCAATATTTTACCAAGTGCCGACACTGGGTAATAATCACCATACCCTACCGTTGTTAAAGTAACAACAGAATACCATATGCCATCGTAAAATGTTTTTATATTGGCATTAGGATCTTTCTTTTCTACTTGAACCAACAAAAAAAGCAGCACAAAATAGAGTACTGCAAATAGCCAGTATAATTTCCCTGTCGATAGCTTTATTCTCATGAACATGATATAATATCATTAATAACTGATAAAAAATAG
The DNA here is from genome assembly GCA_027858735.1 of Salinivirgaceae bacterium. Lineage (GTDB taxonomy): Bacteria > Bacteroidota > Bacteroidia > Bacteroidales > SZUA-534 > GH45. Next base: position 9,359 of record JAQICC010000021.1, on the reverse strand, counting down.
TACCCTGATTATAATTAAAAAATATGATTTATTAAAATTTTAATAATCAGTTAAAATCATAAAAACCTAGTCAAAAAATCAGTGCTCAATTTATGAAAATCCCCGCAGTATGGTGACAAGGTATTATAACGGTAATAAATTTCATTCATACGCAGCAAGCTTGCAAGTAATAAAACCCGCAATGTGGGATTTAAATATTTTACTAGCCTATTTTACAAAATACAAGAACACTCAAATACAACTACTCTAAGTTATTGCTTTTTTTATCTTTTTTGAAAAAATAGAATGCAATAAAAACACCAACTAAGGCACCAAATAGATGCCCTTCCCACGAAATCCAATATCTACCGGGGAAAATACCCCAAATTAATCCTCCATAAAGAATTATTATGGCCAGACTTACAACTACCGATTTAAAATCCTTTCTTAAAAACCCGGCTGTAATTAAGAATGCAGCCAAACTATAAATGAGACCACTAATACCTATATGTGATGCGCTACGGCCGAAAATCCAAACCAGCAAACCTCCCAATAATACAGAGAACGTAATAACCAATGGAGCATCATTTTTATAAAATAATAACAACACAAAAAGCAGAACAAAAACAGGTATAGTATTCGACAATAAATGAAAAATATTGGCATGTAAAAACGGTGCAAATAAAATGCCTGCCAAACCTCCAAAAGTTCGTGGTACAATGCCAAATTGACTTAAGGAAAATGGCATTATAACATCAACCACTTTTATCACCCATAATAAAGCAACAAAGTACAGTACATTTATTGCTGTTTTTTTTATTGTTGCAAATTTTTCGTTCATAAGGCAATTTGGTTTTAGTATAAATTAGCGACGTTAGCTTTGTATGTTTCTTAATATTTCGTCGCATTCATACATTTAACCGTCAATTGAATAACTACTTGCGACGATCTTTAAAGACTACTCCTTACCAAGGGCTGAAACCCCTGACTACTTTGCCTACCGGCAGGCAGGTTGAATTTAGAGCCCCCGAAGCGAGTTCTGGGCAGGCTTTATAGGTTCATTGGATAAAACATCGTCATACTAAACTAAAGCCGGAAAATTCTCTAATCAAACTTGATTAATTCATAAACATCTACTCATTTAAAACAAATGATTGCTAGGCTTAAACAGACATCAAAAGGCGATGTTTTTTTAAAATCCTCTTTTTTTAAAACACTATCAATATATTAATTATCAGCAATATAAGATGTATCTATTATTAATTTCTGAATTTTTCAAGCTAAAATGTTTGATTTAAAGCGTTTATTAAACTCCTCTCTAAAAACTATATTCATTTGCTTGTTGCAACCACTAAGTTCAATATAGGTTTTACCTTCGGTTATAAATGTATGGATAGCCAAATGACTTTCAGCCAAAAGCCATAAACATGTATAACCTCCGTTTGGAAATTTATGCTCTATAAAATTTAGTACCCGATAACCTGAAACTGCAAGCAAATTTGAAAATTTCTTATGCAATATATCAGCGTCGGTAATATTAATCCATTGTTGAAAATTGTAAACAACTGCTTTCACCTCAACATTTTCAATTACTGTAGTATTCTGTTTCATCTTTCTACAATCATTTATATCAATATAAATCCCAACTTCCTTCTAAATAATATTTATACAACACTGGATTATGTATCTCATTTACTTCAATTTCAATGGAATCTTTATTAAAATAATCTTTTCCAAAAGAAGTCACCAATTGCATAGCATCATTATTAATCCAGTTTGTTTCAATATTTTCAAAATCTAAACTTTTAAGTTCTTTTTTCAAATTATCTGAATCGATATTCTTAGCCCCTAAAACCCACCCCCACTCACCAAGGGTTAACACTTGATTATGCATGGGCAGCGTTGTAAAGCCTGCCTTGGCCATAGTTTTATTAATGCATTGAAAAGCATTAAAGGCAAAATACGGACTTCCGGCCTGTGTTATTATTACTCCATACTTTCGCAAATGTTTATAACATTTTCTGTAAAATTCGTATGAATACAATCGACTGAGTTCAATAGTCTTTGGATCGGGCAAATCAATAATAATTACATCAAATATTTCGCTTGTCTCATCCATAAACACATAACCATCAGTATTTATTACCTGTACTTTTGAGTTTGACAATGCCCCTTCATTCATTTCTGTTAAAATAGGATGGGTTATGCCCAGATTAGTCATCGCTGGGTCAAGATCAACCAAGGTAATTTTTTGCACCATCGGATACTTCAAAATCTCGCGTGCAGCACACCCATCACCCCCCCCTAAAACAAGTATGTTTTGTGGTGTTTTTGTTAAACTCATAACCGGATGCACCAATGGTTCATGGTACATTTCTTCATCAAAAGTACTTAATTGCTGATGCCCGTTTATAAATAACCAATAATCGTTTTTCCATTGTGTAATTACAATTTTCTGATACTTACTTTGCTCGGCATAAATTACTTTGTCTTTATACTTCTTTTGCTCACCAAATTTTATAATTGGTTGAGCAATTATAAACCCTGAAACCAGAACCAATAAAACAACTGAGCCTGCAAAAACAATTCGCGCTTTTAACTTTGATTTAATGCGATGCCAAAGGATAAGAATTAAGCCAATGGCTACAACAAAATTCACAAATCCTAACACAATTGGGGTATATGTTAAACCTAAATATGGTAAGCCTACAAAGGCAAAAAATACCCCTCCGGCTAAACTACCATAATAGTCGTTTTCAAGTACTGACGATATATTTACGCGTAGGTCTTGAAACTCCTGATTCAAGCGAACCACCAATGGAATTTCCATACCTATCATTAAACCAATAAGTATACTTAAACCATAAATTACTACACCCGTATACACCGACCAAGCCGAAATGGTATAGGCTGCTAATGATGAATAGGCCACCAGTATGGAAAGTAAAAATTCAATAAGAATGAATTTCTCCAATAAATTGCGTTGAATGCTTTTGCTAATACGGCTTCCAACACCCATAGAGAAAAGCATTACCGACATTATCATAGTCCATTGTAAAATTGAATCGCCAAGAAAATATGTTGCCAGGGTTGACAAAATATATTCGGCCACAATTCCAGAAAGACCCGTTGCAAAAATGGCAATACGTAATATGTTCGATTTTAGGTTCACTTGTTTATACTAATTCTTTCATGTAAAACTTATTACATGATTTACAAAAAGTGTTTATTTGATATTTGCTCCAATTTCTTTCGGTTTTCTACCTTAAAGAGAGAAAATATCAATAATCGCATTATGAAATAAATTTCAGATACTTGAATTAAAATCCCCCTAAAGCGTCTTTCCCTTTTTGGGTCAGCCTCTCGGTTCCGCCTTTATAAAGACCAATTACTATATACACCAAGTAATCAGAACCGATCCTCCTATATATGCAAATGCCTCAATTAAGGCCACACCAACATTAGGCTTTTCCTGATTTACAAGTTCATCCGTAATTTTACGCCCTGGCAATAAAACCCTATCGGCCAAAAAGCGAACAACTGGTAATAAAAGTAATCCTATTACTAATTCAATACCCACATTTGCGAACGATTCGCCCCAACTAAGAAAATCACCAGAAAGGGCATAACGGATAAGATTTGCAATGGCTACTAAAACTCCGGCAAATGCAACACCAACAGCAATATTATCCTTTTCTATTTCATCTAATACATTATACGATAGAGAAGCATTGTAAATAAATGATGCCAAAATTAATGCCACTTGCCCTACTGCCCAAAAAACAATAGCTGTTACTATTCCATGCACTAAGCCATGGCCTTCGCCCGAAACTGCACCAAAAATAATAAGTCCAGAAGCTATAGCTACAGCTGCTTCTACAACTCCTGTTCCTTCATTTTGGTCATCAACAATTTCTTTATAAACCGAGAATTTATGAAGAATAACTTTATCACAAATTATTACCGAAAGGTTTAACAGAATAATTGAAAGACCCCCGTACACAACCATATCAATAAAATCGGTCAAAATACCATTTGATGGCCCAACAATTGAACTTCCAATTGCTAGCAAAAGTCCAGTAAGATAACCCGTATGAGCAATTGAAAAAGCAAAATTATCTTTCTCAACCAATTCACTATTTACATTAATCTTTTTGTGAACTAAATTGTAAACCACCCTACCAATAAAGAACATAATAAATGCCCCAATTACGTATGTTACCGCTTCGGCAACCATGATAACCATTTCGTTTTGTAAAATTTTTTCCATTTGTATAAAATTTTGCATTGCCATTTATTTACCAAAGCTTCCACCTCGTGAACGTGTGCTTGAACTGCTGTACCTATTGCTGCTGCGAGTGCGCTGCGTGGCTGCCCTTTTTTTGCTAGCAGCACTTCTTCTTACCTTATTTTGTACCCGCGATTTAAAATTGGACGATTTACTGTTCCATTTTGAATTGGTGTTATTTTTTGCATAGGTGCTATTTGTTCCATACATCCGACTGCCATTACTAGTTGGCCCATAGTATGATCTTCCCGATCCGTAATAATTACCACGGTAATCGTTCCAGTAAGAATGACGAACAGGAAACATCGCCATGCGGAACATGCTTGACATAAAGGCATATTTCCCATAGAATTCCCAAAAACTTCCACCATCGCGCTCACGCCACTGACCATATTTTTCGTTACCAATATAGTTTGAATAGCCAGCTGGAGCGGTATTTTTGCTAACTTTACCATCTAATTTAGATGCTATTTCCATGCCCATATTTTCCATATTGGCATTAAAAAAGGCGGCACTTACTGGAAGCCAAGCTGTTTCTTTGGCATATACAGAATCTGGTCGTTCAACCAAAATATTGTATTTATGTTTGTATTTATCGGTCTCTTCCGAAAAATCCATGTCCATAAGAGTAATGTTAAAATTTTGCTCGCTGTTTAAATCTCGTATCAAAACATCAACGGGCGATTTTTCAAAATTGCCATTTTGCTGATACTGGAGTTGTCCATTATTTTCGTCTTTACATCCCTTAAAGCTTATAAAAAAGAAAAGAATAGCAACTACACCTATTAGAAATGTTTTTCCGTCTTGCATAGTTCAATGTTTATTGAGTAATTAATTTGTTTTGCGAAAATTACATATTATACTGTAATTAATGAGTGCTATTTGTGTTTAATGTTGTTTTAGACTCCTTTTTTTATCAAATTATTCTTTTATTCCTGTTTATGAGGTGTGATGTTCGATATCTCAAACTCCTTAATTATTTTACCATGCGAAGCTTCAAATTTACGTTCTTCCCATTGTTCAATACAAAGAACAAACTCGCCACTTTTATCAACAAAGTCCCATGATATAAATTCAACCCAACTCTCTTTTCCTAAAGAAGCATCATTAAAATAACCCGGGCCTTCCCCTTCGAGTAAATACGTTTTGCCATTAAATTCGATTTTACTTGGTGGCGATTGGTTTTTATAAATAATATCTGGCAAATCTTCTCCAATATTTACCAATCGGTCCTTTTGAGTGATTGATATAGTTAATTCATCATCATCTTCAATATTTAAGAACAAAGTATCCTTCTCATTTTCTATCTTAAACTCCTTGGTAAAGAAATTATCTCCCCAATCATATGTATAAACCTCTTTCACCATCCAGGTAGAAAGGTCATAATCAAAAACAAAGTTCTTATCTAAATCGGTTACGCGAATGTTGGTAGCATCATATGCTGATTCTTTATTTTTAAATCTATCAAAAAAGCCCATCTTTTATTCTTGGTTTTAGGTGATATTTGCAGACAATAAAGTCTTCAGCCCACAGTCTTCAGACGCCTGAAGCCTGTGAACTGAAGACCGATGACTGTCTATTATTATTCATTCATATTCATCTTTTGCTTCATTTCTTCTAGTGCGTCCGATGCTTTCACTTCCGGATCGTTTATAGCAGCATCCAACTCTTCATCAATTGATTTGTTTGAGTCAGCCATTTCACCATAAGCCTCAGCCAGTTCTTCATCGCGAGCAACTTTATCTTTCATTTTTTCAAGCATTGCAATGGTACTTCCACTATCAATTCCCGACATCGACTTGTTAATTTTCTTGGTAGCTTCGCTTACTTTTGCTCTGGCCTTAAGGGTTTTAAGCTCGTTTTCGTAATGGGTAATTTTCGATTTTAAAGCCTTTATATTGGTATCCAATTGTTTTACATTAGCCTCAAGCTTTACTAAATCACCTTGGGTTCTAACGGCATTTGCATCAGCATCAGCTTTACGAGCAAGTGCTTCGCCAGCTAGTCTGTCAGCCTCAGCAGCATCAATACCTCCGCTTTGTGTCTTCTTAAGTATAAGCATTGCCTTTTGCTCATAGTTTTTACTCTGGTTGGTATATTCATTAATTTCTCGCTTGCTGCGAATTGCTAATGCTTTCACTTCTGCAAATGCCTGCAAACTCTCATCTAAATTCTTCTTAAGGTCTCTAATCCCTTGTTCTGTAAGCTTTATCGGATCTTCAAGTTTGTCAACTAAACTGTGTGCTTCCGATTGTCCCATCTTGAATAATCTATTAAATACTCCCATTGCTTTGGTTTTTAAAAGTTAACATTATTAATTTTTTGCTGTTGAAATTAGTTCATTAGCATTCTCACTCAAGAAAACTTCAAATGAGTTTAAAGTACCTTGTAATTCATTTAAATCAAGGTTCTCAATCTGAAGCGTGTCTCTAAGTATTACTTTCTCTCCTGTTTCGTCAATTGAAATGGCACCATGAATAATTTCACGATTCATTTGAAGAAAACGCCTATAAATGTTGGCATCTGCTTTTGGCAGATCAAACAGATGAAGTTCAACCACTAAAATAGGGTCGTCGCAATCAATAATTAAGTTTGAAATTCCCGCTTCAACATTTTCAACTACCACAAGTTCTTCGGCAGCATCTTCTGAAACTATATTATAATTAAGCTCCAAAAGATAGTTCTTTACTTTTTCCAGATTATTTTTCATCGCATTTTGTTATATTAATTAGTTGAATTTTCTCAACTCAAATTTCTGAATTTTATTTCTAAGAATTGGTATAATTCCAGTTTAAAATCACTCCAACCTGTGGTATAAATCTTTCACCATATATTCTAGTTTTTTAATTTTTTCCGATGCATCATCAAATATTACAACTTGGTTTGAAATATGACAATTAATGGTCAATACAAAATTGATTTCACTTTTTAATAATACTGTAATATTATCGGCATAATACATATGAAATTTATTAGCATTAATTGCCTTTAACTCCCCAATTACAATTGAATCTTTTGTACTTATAAGGCATCGTTTATTATCACAATCAATTTCTTTTGTTTTAATAGCATTGGGGTTCACAATAATTATATCATTATTAGCAAACTGCTTTGGTAACTGTTTGTTTAACAATCCATTAATCATTATGGCCACTGAACCTGTTTTTTGTCTTGGTAGCGAAATTGAATGTTTTGCTTCTTTGACAGATTCTTTCAACCCAAACATTGCTACATGTTCAAAAGTAACTAAAGGGATATTCAATATCTGAATCTGCAATTCAGCATTTTTCACCTTGGAAGAGCTTTCAATTAAATCATCGTATAAATGGAAATGGGACAATTCATTTACCGTAATTTCACTATTTATTAAGCTATCTACAGAAATGCTAAAATATTTAGCAATTTTAATAATTACCTCAAGTTTTGGTTCTGCACGCCCCTCTTCATAAGCACCTATGCTTGAGCGTGTAATGCCAAACACTTCGGCAAAAGCTGACTGACTCAGCTTTTTAATTGCTCGTATTTTCTTTATATTTTTCCCTAAATACATTGTATGCCTGCTAATATTATTAGCAAATAAACGAATTAATTTTTATATTTGCTAATACTATCAACAAATAATTTATAATTAATTGATTTTTGCTAAATTTTTAAGCCATTTGAAAATTCAATTAAAAACGTGAAAAATATAACTCTTAATTTATACTTAAGTGTTATATTTTTTATACTTTCAATGGTTCGAAAAAAACAAAGACCAAAACACTAACTAAAAATTAATATTATTCTAATACATGGAAACCAGTTATAAAAAAGTTAGAAACTACTTACTTGAATTGGAATGCAATATAGTTTTCGAAAATGAAAATGATGGCATTTTAATTATTACTAATGAAGAAAAAGGAATTATTAATCTGGCAATAGGTTGTGCCGACCCCATATTAATAATGGAACAATTCCTTTTTGAGCTTCGCTCTGACAACATGGAAGTATTTAAAAACCTACTAATTAAAAATCGTGATATTGTTCATGGTGCATTGGTTCTTGATGGTAGTGGTTCAAAAGTAATTTTTAGAGACTCACTGCAAATTGAAAATCTGGATCTTAACGAGCTTGAAGGCTCTATTAACTCATTAATTCTGCTATTAAGCGAATATTCTAACGAAATACTGAAGTTCTCAAAACTATAAACCCCATAAGTAGAGTCTGTCCATAAACTCAACGTTTTTTAAAGAGACTGGACTAGAGATTTCATTTTCGAGCCCGCCTGTCGTAAGCATTCAGGCAGGACTTGCGTCATAAAAACAAGAAATTAGTTACCTGTTTTACAGAAAAGAATCTTGACCGTTTTAAGTTTAGAGCAGCCAAGCTGTTAAAACGCAATGAGATGAGCAAGTTTTATAATGTAGAAATAAATAATGAGGAATTTACAATTAATTTTTCATTAGAGGAGTATCAAAAACAAAAAGCGCTTGATGGAAAATATATAATTGAATCTACAGTGCAAAAAGAATTAATGGATACAATTGAAGTAAAACAAAAATACAAGGAGTTGCAAAATGTAGAACACGCTTTTAGAGATATGAAAACCGACAAATTAAATATACGGCCTGTTTTTCATCGCATCGAAGATCAAACCCAAGGACCTGTTTTTATTTGCATGTTTGCCTATGCTATAATCAAAGAAATGGAAACAGCTATTTACCCATGGCTCAAAAAGCACAACACTCAAAATAACTGCAAATTATCTTATAGCCATATAGCTGACGAATTTAAAAACATAAAGATGAGCGAACGGCATAAATTATAGCTGTACAAATATTGTTCGAATTATGAATACACAAAGCTTGCTATGTAAACTAAACAATAGAAAAAGCTTTTGCTGATTAATTCATGCGTTTAGTTTGATGTAGCTGTAAGGCGTCGGAATCCGCAGACATATCTTTATATTTCAAGGGTTTCGGAACGATACAGATGCATTAAAATAAACGCACCCGGAAATTTTCTTAATATATATTTATATTATCAGATTTCCTTTAAAAATTGATAATCAGAATATTAAATCAATTTTAAGAAAATTTATGAATTATTCAGG
>JAQICC010000152.1 GCA_027858735.1 Salinivirgaceae bacterium | reverse complement strand
AATACAATCAACCGCAGATAAAAATGATGCAGGTAATAATAAATTATTTCCAAATCATTTTTATCGAGGACGGTTGTATCTCGCAGATAGTTGGACATCGGAATAGATAATTTGTGAATAATGCAGGCTAAATGGGTTTTGAGTAAAGAATCGTTTTATTAAGTGGATTGAAAAGGCGAAGGGTTGTGATTCATAAGAGCATCACCTACAATAAAAAAAGATTAAATTGTCAAACTATTAAAGCTTTGTAAAATCAATTTCTGACGTTCTTGCGCGAAATATAGTACTAATTACAAACAAAAATTATGAAGTACAAACGGTTTTTTTTAATTTACTTTTCGGTTTTCTTTTTAATGTTAGATTTAGCGGCGCAATTTCCAGAGGATAGAATTACAACAAATCCCTTAAATCTGAGTTATCAGTTTTATACTGACGGGGTAAGTCACCGAACTTCAGCCGATCCTGTGATTGAATACTTTAATGGTAAGTATTACCTTTTTGGCTCTCATAACGAAGGTTATTTCAGTTCTCCCGATTTAAAAACATGGACTTATATCCATAGTTCTAATTTGCCTTTGGTAAATGAATGGGCTCCAGCCGTGCTCGTATATGAAGGTGCTATATATTATATGGCATTTAATAATCCGGTAATTTACAAGAGTACAAATCCGGATGCCGATGAATGGGAGAATATAAATGCAAAATATGATTTGCCTATTGGCGATCCATCATTTTTTAAAGACGATGACGGGCGGGTTTACCTTATTGCGGGTTGCTCGGCAGGGAGTCCGATTCAGGGGGTAGAATTAGAACCCGAGGATGGTTTTAAAGTGATCGGGGATTTGGTTGATCTACTACCCCACAACGTAGCTATGCATGGTTGGGAAGTACCGGGTGATAATAATGAACGTAGGGATAAGGCTACCTGGAACGAAGGACCTTGTTTAATAAAATCAGAAGGTTTGTATTATTTACAATATGCAACGCCCGGAACGGAATTTACCTCTTATTCTACTGGTGTTTATGTTTCAGAAAATCCCCTTGGGCCTTATAAATGTTCCGTTAGCAATCCGTTTGCAACCAAATTAGCAGGTTTTATTCCGGGTGCCGGCCATGGGCATACGTTTCAGGATAAATACGGCAATTACTGGTTCGTTGGTTCTATGATTGTTTCTGTAAGAGAGCATTATGAACGTCGTTTGGGGATTTTTCCTGTTTATTTCGATTCTACCGATGGATATATGCGGGCGCGTACTGTATTTTCTGAATTTCCATTTATTCTGCCCGACAAAAAAGTCGATTTTAAGAATGAGAATATTTCCGCGGGCATGAATCTGCTATCATATAATAAGTTGGTTACGGCCTCTTCGTCAAAAGAAGGTTTTGAACCGGAAAAAGCTACCGATGAATCAATAAAAACATGGTGGTCGGCAGTTACCGACAATGCCGGAGAATGGTTCCGGATTGATTTGGGAAGTTCGATGACCATTAAAGCTATTCAAATGAATTTTGCGGATGAAGCATTTACCATTCATCGTGGAGATGCTGTTCCCATCTATCAATATATTGTTGAAACTTCTACCAACGGTAATGACTGGGTTACAACCATTGATCGTTCCCAAAACACCAACGATTATGTACACGAATTGATTGTTTTGGATGAACCTGTTGATGCTCGTTTTGTTCGGGTTACCAATAAATCAAAATTAGGCGATGGCTGTTTCTCTCTTTACGATCTTCGCATCTTTGGAAATGCCCCGGGTGATGTTCCTGGTAAAGTAACCGGATTTGCATGTAAACGACAGAGCGATTCTCGCAGAGTTAGTTTTACCTGGGATCAACAAGAAGCAAATACACGCTATGTTATTTACTGGGGAACAGATAGCAATCGTATTGATAATGCCGCGATGGTTGCTGGTGGAAGTGCTGATATCGGCCTTTTTCATGCCGGACATGAATATTATTTTTCGATTGAAGCCTTCAATGAATCAGGTATTGGGCCTAAAAGCGATACGGTTTATATAGCCGGTTCCAATTCTTGTGGTACAGCAATTAATCCTTATTTAAGAGTTAATAATGGTAGCTGGGAAAACATTAATTATGCAATAGTAAATGAAGGAGGTAGGGTTGAATTTGGGCCTCAGGCAAATAGTGAAAATGGTTGGGAATGGGTTGGTCCCGATGGATTCACGGCCTCAACCAGAAGTTTTACAATTAGTAATTTTAGTGCTGCTAAGGCTGGTTTTTATACGGCAACCTTCACCAATATCGCAGGATCTAAAAGTACCCTGAAATTTGCATTGGGTTTGGATGGATGTGTGTCAACCTCTATTGATCCCACTATAACTGTAAATGATAGTCCCTGGATACAATCCGATTCGATAATTTTAGGCTCGGGTGATAACACCACAATTAAGATTCCTGTAGATGTTTCTGATGGTTTATTAACCTGGAGGGGCCCCTTTGGCTTTTCATCGGGTTCATCGGAAATTACACTGAAGAATCTTATGAATTGGGAAGAAGGAAAATATGAGGTAACCTATATTAATTCAGAAGCATGCGGAAGCACCCATTCCATTGAGCTTGTTGTAAGCGGTGACGATACTTGTGGCACAGCAATTATTCCTTATTTACAGGTGAATGGTAGCTCATGGGAGCAAGTAAATTCGGCAACATTAAACGCAGGAGGCGACATAAAATTCGGGCCTCAGGCAAGCAATAATAATAGCTGGAAATGGACTGGCCCTAATAACTTTACCTCCAATGACCGGGAAATTACTATAAACAATATAACTATGGATCAGGCGGGTATATATAGTCTGCAACATTCAAATATCCACGGATGTTTGAGTTTTAGTATTTTTGATATTACAGTTAATCCTGTTGTCAATGGTATTGCTTTCATAGGCGAAAGCCTTAATATAAGTGCCTATCCATGCCCTGTAACTGATATTTTAACAATAACTAATCTTACTGCTAGTACGCCTGTTTCAGTTATTAATGTTAATGGGCAAACATTGTTGAATACAACTTCGGGATATAGTGCAGGAGATTTTAAAATTGATATTAGTGCTTTAAAAACCGGGGTGTACTTCATTAATGTTGGAACAAATTTATCTAAAGCATTTAAAATATTTAAGCAATAGTGCCTTTTTATTTGATGAGGCGATTACGGTTCTTCTGTATTGTTCCCCAAAATTTCCGTATATCCTCCATCGGCCTTATGTTGGTCCAAATACGATATTGAGGTATTTGTGACTGACCATTTATGGAAAAGTTTGATTGATTGTTGTTTGTGTTATTAAACCAAATTTACAATTTATATAAATTACTTACTAAAATTAAAAACAATCACTAGTGTCAAGTCAAGTGTAGGATGTCGGGTAAGGCGAAGTTATTTTTAAGTTTTGGTAAAAAAAAAAAAGTAAGCATAGCCGTAGCTACGTGAGTCTTTTTTTTATGAAGCAAAAACACAAAAGAACGAGTCTTGGGCCGATAGGTTACGCTTGACTTGACACTAGTGTCCGGTTACAAAAATAGATCGGGCAGCACATTTTTAAAGTACCACCCCGGAATGTCTACTTTTGAGTTACCACACAAAAATGCAGGATATGGTTAAAAGTACAAATTTTAGAGGACAGCCTATCTTTAATTAGTGTCTGTCCATAAAGTACCACTTGCTTCAGTACGCTTGCCGCCAAAATACTCATTTATTCAAGTAAACTCCGCTTTTGGCGGCTTCGCAAGCCTCGCAATTGGCACTTTCTAAACAGACACAGCACCAGCAATTTTTTTTGCTTAGTTTATAGACGAACACTAATTAGTATCTGCAAGAAAACGCCTACTGCCTTACTCTCGTTTTTGAAACAGTCATTTACTACTTGTAAACTCCTTGGTTTCAAAAACTTCGAAAGCCTTGTATTTGGCGCTTTCTTGTCAAAGTCTGAGAATTTCGTAGTTTTCTTGCTGGCACTATCTACCTTGGTATTCATGTATAGTACAAAAGAAGTGAGAAAAATCTTGTAGAATGTTAAAAACCAATGTTTCAACCAAAAACCAATGTTTCAACCAAATATCAATGTTTTAACCAAATAGAAATATTTTACTGAATTTCAATTATTTAACTGTTTTGTTATGTACTAAGAATTTTTTCATCTTCTCTTCACCCGTTAAACTAATTTAACTGTCTTATTA
>JAQICC010000104.1 GCA_027858735.1 Salinivirgaceae bacterium | reverse complement strand
GTTATGATGAATTGAAATGTGGGTTACCCCGACATAGCCGAACCCAAATTTGAGCATCAAATTTGGATGTGAGACTTAGTCGCTGTCGGAGACAGCAATTATTCTCAAGAATAATTGGGGTTAAAATTATAAGGTTTAGATAATGAAAAAGATATGTGCTTTTTGTCAAATTTTATGAATTAATCAGGATAGATGGTGTAAAAGCCGAGTTTAAAGATTAGGGTTTTTATGAAAAAAGGAATTTTAATATGGGGGTATCTGGCATCATTTGTTTTATTGTTGGGTGCCATTCTTTTAAATCATAATTTTATTTCAGGTAAGGTGCTCTACCTTATCGGGTTTATTGGCTTTAATTTGGGGTATTTAATTCCACTTTTTCTGGTAATATTCAAAGAGAATCAAGAAAATAAAATAGGATTGGTGCTTTTATTTAGCATTTTAGGGTTCATAACATTTTTAACAGGAGTTTCATTTTTTGTTGTGAATTGGGGGGGCGGTATTATATTAATATATGTAGGAGCCGGAATTCTAATTCTCGCAATTTTAACCCTAATTGCTCTTTCCAGACGGTTTTACGAAACACATATCGATTCTTGGTTACCTGTACTTGTATTTGGAGTTTTTATTGTGGGTAGCTTATTAATTGGTATGGTACATAGGCATGTAATGCGAGCTTTTACTACACACAATAAAGAATCGATTGAAATGTTTGAAAGTGTAAAAGCCAATAATCAGGTTTTGCATGAAAAAATTACAGCCTTGTATGTTTTATTACACGAATTTGATTCAACTTTTTTAATGCCCATTGAATTGATGTGCGAAAAAAACGATTCAATAATTGATTATATTGAAGATATTAAAATTGAATTGATTCAGAATGTTGAGGGAGATGCTTATAAAATATTGGAACGAGAGGCTTTTGAAAATTTAGTGCCTATTCAATCGAATGTTGAAATAAATACAGTTTCTCGTTTTATGCTAAAAAGTAAAAGGGGCAAAGCCTATGAGTTAAAAGCTGTATTAAATAATTATAAAAAATATCTTGAATCGATATTGCCCAAAAATACCACGACAGCCTATAATTTTATTCAAGCAAGTTTAAATACCAATTCATACCCTTTAGCAAAAAGAAGGTATAATAGAAGTTGGGAACAGCAGCATTTTTATCATTTGCCGCTAATTACCGTTTTGTGCGACTTGTCGAATATTCAATTAAAAATTGCTTTGATAGAAGGAGAACTACTTAAAATCTACTATTTGAATATGCTTGAGTATGAATTGAATAAAAAGGAAATAGAAGAGATTTAAAAATAATAAAAAATATTTTTTCTATTGATTTGCAACTAAAAAAAAAAAAGCTACTTTTGCACTCCGAATTTATGCTTAAGAGATTTGGCAACTGATTATAAGGACAATATAATGTAGAGAAATTATGGCAATGAAAAGAACATATCAACCTTCACGTAGGAAAAGAAAGAATAAGCATGGCTTCCGTGAAAGAATGTCTAGTAAGGCAGGTAGAAAAGTATTATCAAGAAGAAGAGCTAAAGGTAGAAACAAGCTTAGTGTATCTGACGAGAGACGTCATAAAATGTAAGAAAGAGTATTCTAAATATATTAAAGAGCAAGGGTTGACCTTTGCTCTTTTTTTGTTTTAGTTAATCCGACTTATTTGAAATTAGGAATCAGGTTTGAGAAAAAATCAAATAGCTTTTAACGATAATTGGGTTATTTTGATCTATTTTCAAACTATAGTTTTATTTTTGTCATTGATCAAGCAAATTGGTTTGGTCTTACATAATTTTTGAAGTATGGGTTTACTTAAATTGTTTACAAAAAAGGAGTTCTGGAAAATAATTGGCTATGGATTAATACTGTATTTTGTAGCCTTTCTATTGGTTTTGCTAGGATTGCGTTGGTATACGAATCATAACAAGTCGTTTCCGGTACCCGATTTTAAAGGCTTAAAACCCAATAGAGTGGAGGATATAGCAAAATCAAGAAACCTTTTAATTGAAATAATCGATTCTACCTATATTCCTTATTTGCAAAAGGGAAGCGTGATAGATCAGTATCCGCGACCAGGAATAAATGTAAAGAAAAATAGAACAATATTTTTAACCATTAATGCGTTTAACCAGGCAAAGGTTGAAATGCCTAATGTTGTAGGAGTTTCGTTTCGTCAGGCAAAAACAACATTAGAGAGAAGAGGCCTTAAAATAGGAAGGCTTATTTATGAACCCGATTATGCAGAGAACAACGTGTTAGAGCAAATGCATAATGGCAAAGTAATTACTAAAGGAACAATGATTGAAAAAGGACAGCATATTGATTTAGCACTGGGTAATGGTTTGTCAAGAAGTACAATTGCTGTTCCTAATCTTGATAATATGAGTTACCGTCAAGCTATTGATCAAATTAATGATGCTTATTTTAATGTTGGTGCGGTAACTTTTGATACCTCAGTTCATAATTATATTGATACCTTGAATGCTGTTGTATGGAAGCAAAACCCAGCTTACTATGAAAAGAGCAGGAGTACAATGGGAGGAAAAATTAATATTTGGCTAACAATAAATGCAGCGGAGATATCACTGATCGATTCTGTTAAAAATGATATACCGAACTAAAAACAATGAAAAGTTATTTAGTACTCATAATGGCTCAGCTAATTTTTGCAACTGCTTTTTCGCAAGAGTTTTTAAACGATTTAGAGTTTAATCCTGCGCTGATTAATAAAACGGTGGAGAGACAGGCAACGCATAAAAGTGCTAATGCTAAACTTTCACTTCCGTTTTTCGACGATTTTAGTGTGATATCGGGCTATCCAAATCCCGATTTGTGGGAAAATGATGACGTGTTTATAAATGCTACCTATGGCATAAATCCACCTTCAATTGGTGTGGCAACATTCGATGCCGTAAATGCAAATGGATATATTTATGAATCATTGTCGGTATCTACATCGCCAGCTGATAGGCTTACTTCGAATATAATTGATATGAGCTCTGCTGATATGGCAACAAGCTATTTAAGCTTTTATTATCAGCCGCAGGGTTATGGCAATGCTCCTGAAAAAAACGATTCATTGGTGCTAAATGTAATTTCGAAAGATTCAGTTTATAGAATATGGTATGCCAATGGGACTGATTACGAATCTTTTTTACGTGATGTTTTGAAAATAGACAGTTTAAAAGTTGATCGAGGCAATTTAGATACTCTTGAATTTAAGCTCGTGCATTTGAAATTGGATAATCCTGAATTCTTCACCGATAGCTTTCAAATACAATTTGTAAACTATGCAAATATTCCCACAATAGGTTCAAGGCCATCAGACAGAACAAATAAAGATCATTGGCATATTGATTATGTGAAACTTGATGATAACAGATCGGATAGCGATACTGTTTTTACAGACTTGGCAATGGTTGAACCACCTACACACTTTCTGAGAGATTATAGCTCAATGCCTTGGTCGCATTATAATTTGGCTATTGACAAACAGATTGTTGATATTAAATATCATATTAGGAATAATGCGAGAATTCCACTTAGCATGAATGAATTGCCCCAATATGTTACAGATTTAAGTACAGGAAACATATATGATTATTATATATCGCAAAAAACTTTTGCCCCCTTTGAGAATAATGACGATTTGATTGGCGATGCTTCTGAATTAACCTCAGCATGGCATGGTGATGTTGAAAGTGTTGAATTTGAGATATCTGGAGAATATGAAACAACTTCTAGTAGTGATCTTTTGCAAAATAATATTGCAAAACGTACTGTTAAGTTTGATGATTATTATGCCTACGATGATGGTACTGCTGAGAAAGTTTATGGCGTTGATGCTGATAGAGCAAAGGTTGCCTATAAATATAACACTTATAAAGGCGACTCGCTTAAAGCGGTACAAATGTATTTTGCGCGAAATAAAGAAGAGGAAAAAGGTGTTGAGAACTTTACCTTGTGTGTTTGGGATGATTACGATGGTAAACCTGGTGAACTAATTAGGGCAGAAACAGGTAAGCGACCAATAATAGGAGATAATTTAAATGAATTTTGTACCATTTATTTGGATTCTTCACTTTACGTTGAAGGAACTTTTTATATTGGTTGGAAACAAAATTCTGATTTATTAATGAGTGTTGGGTTTGATGCTAACACGAAACGAAGAGAACGAATATTTTTTAATGTTAATTCAACATGGTACAATACTGAATTTGAAGGCTCGTTAATGATGAGGCCTGTATTTGGTGAGCGTGAATATGATGCGCCTAAAAAAGCGGCCAATATAGCTTTAGAAATTATGCCAAATCCTTCGTCAGGCCACATATCAATAATTGACAACGACGGAGAAGACATGCAGGGTGTAATTCATGTATTTAATTATTTAGGTAGAAAGGTTTACGAGCAAAATGCAAATGAATCAGAATCCATAAACTTAAGCCATTTAAATAATGGTATGTATATAGTTACCTTCTTTCCAAATAATGCACGACCAAGATCAACCCGATTGGTTATTTCAAAATAAATTTTAATGAGCGAAGAACAGAGTGTTTTTGAAGAAGAGGAAGAGGAGAATGAGTTGTTTGAGCATTATCGTTTTGAGGTTGATGGTGGACAAAAGCCATTGCGAATTGATAAATATCTACATAATAGAATAGAAAATTCATCCCGATCTAAAATTCAATCGGCAGCCGATGCAGGTAGTATTCGGGTAGATGAGAGAATTGTAAAATCGAATTATAAGGTGAAGGCAGGTGAGGTAGTTACTATAGTTTTAGAGTATCCACCACGCGAAATTGAAATAATTCCTGAAGACATTCCGCTTAATGTTGAATATGAAGACGATAGCTTTGTAATTATAAATAAGCCTCCGGGTCTGGTAGTTCATCCAAGTTATGGACATTACACAGGTACACTAATAAACGCACTTGCATTTCGTTATAAAGACTTATCCATTTTTAATGGTGCTGATGCCCGCCCTGGATTGGTACATCGTATTGATAAAAACACTTCGGGCTTATTGGTAATTGCTAAAAATGAGGAAGCTAAAAGTAAAATCGCATTACAATTCTTTGAGCATACAACCCATAGACGCTATATGGCTTTGGTTTGGGGTAATTTTGAAGAGGAGGAAGGAACCATTACCGGACATGTTGGACGAAGTTTAAAAAACCGCAAAGTAATGACCGTTTTTCCTGAGGGAGAATTCGGAAAGCATGCCATTACACACTATAAAGTACTAAAGCGTTTTGGTTATGTCACGCTTGTTGAATGTAGACTTGAAACTGGCCGTACGCATCAAATAAGGGTTCATATGAAACATATCGGTCATCCATTATTTAATGATTTTGAGTATGGGGGCGATAAAATATTAAAAGGAACTACTTTTACAAAATACAAACAATTTATTCAGAATTGTTTTAATATAATGCCTCGTCAGGCCTTGCATGCAAAGGAGCTTGGTTTTAACCATCCGAAAACAGACGAATTTGTGAAATTTGTTTCAGAAACTCCCGGCGATTTTCAAGCGGTGCTTGATAAATGGGAAGCCTATGTGGCTACTCGCGATGAATAGAAGATGAAAATTTGTTTTTAGGTGATGTAATTGAAAAAGTATTTAAATTACCTTTCTGTAGCTGAAAACAGATTGCGAATAATTATTCCTTTAGCAGTTTAATTCCTGGCGTTTAATGCTCACGAGCAATCCATCCTAAATTTGAAAGGCAGATATTAAAGCCTTCCCCTATTTTAAATAGTTTATCCATTATACGTATTCTGTTTTTTTTTTGCTTGAATCCCGTCCCCCCTCCAAAAAAAATAAAAGAGACAGGGTTGTGTTTTTTATTTCAAGTAGCTTACTCCAATATGTAATTATTTTTCTTCTTGATTCAAGATATGACTGCGAGGAGCTTAGTTATTAATGACTGACGATACTAATTTATTGTGGGAGCAGTTTAGGAGTAAGCTAAACTGTTTGCCATCTGGTTGTTTTTGTGTAGAGTTCTAAATACTCATCGTATTCTTTTGTGTGATTATTGGGTTTGGTAGTTTTTTTATCTTTAATAAAGAAAAAAAGTACCAATAGCTTTATCGCCTTTGTGGTATTCTTTTGTAGTAGTTTCATATTTTTATTTTATTATTATATAAAGAAAAAATTCTTTATATAAGGTTAAAAAAAATGTTTTAATTCGATTCTCCTTTTTCTGAGCTGTGGTGTTTTTTTAGCAGCACTGCAACATTGGCATACATTGATGTATCTTGAACAATAATATTATTGGGCAATTTTAGTTTTATAGGGGTTAAATTCCAGATGGCTTTTATTCCGCTTTTAACCATGGCTTCGGCAGTGCTTTGAGCAACACTGTTTGGTGTTGTCAAAATTCCGATATTTACCTCCAGCCTTTCCGCCAATGCACCCAGTTTTTCAATATGCAGAATAGGGGTGTTTCCATATTGCGTATCAATTTTATCTTCATCAACATCAAAAGCAGCTATTATTTTAATACCAAATCCCTGTAGTTCATGATACGAAAGTAAAGCTTGGCCAAGTTTTCCGGCGCCTACTAAAAAGGCTTCGTTTTTTTTATTAAAGCCTAAATACTCTTCAATGGTTTGTCTTAACTCGGTTACATTATATCCAACTTTTGGTTTTCCTTTAATGCCAGTTACCGACAGGTCTTTAACAATTTGTGTGGAATCAAATTCAAGAACACTTGCCATAGCAGGTGCTGATACATATTGAGCACCTTTTGATTCAAGTTCCTGTAAATGTAAAATATATACAGGCAATCGCTTCAAAGTGGGTTCTGATGCTTGATCAATGGTTTTCGTTTTTATGTTTTTTCTTATTCCCAATGTTGTTTTATTTAATGATACAAATCTAACAATAAAAAGTAATAAAGAATAAAATCTTTATTTAGAATTCTAATTGCATGTACAAAATTGCCAAAAGTTTGATTTTTTACAAAAGGCTTATATCTTCCTTTTTATTGGTATTTATAGCAATTGGCGACTTTGTTAAATCGATTGCATAATTGAGTAAAATGTGGGAAATGAACGTATAAAAAGTATACAGCTATTTTCAATAGATGGTTATATTTTTTGATGGGAGTAATAAAACCTAAGATAATGAAATTATGTTAATTACAAATGGTATTGGCTCTAGTGTCAAGTCAAGCATGATAATACGGGTAAATTAACCTTTATTCCCCCTTCGCCTCCCGAGAAATCGGGACAAGTTATCGGCACTTTACCGATGTAAAATCGGCAC
>JAQICC010000047.1 GCA_027858735.1 Salinivirgaceae bacterium | reverse complement strand
GAAGAAGTTGGACTTTATAGGTTCTGTGTTAAAATCCAAATTAATTAATATAATATTTTTAACTTTGTGACACCGAAAGAAGGCATGGGCGATTCTTTAAACCGATGTCTATCTTGTGTAGAGGAAGCTATGCTTCCTCTACCTTTTCCCGAAAGAAGGACTAAGCTCATCATTACCCGATATCATTTATGCCACTTTTGAGCTTTCATAATCTTCAATATATATAGTGTCATTTTTCCAAAGCGTAAAAATTAAAGCTAATAATTTCCTTTGAATAGCAGTATTAGCAACCATCGGGATTTTTTTTGCTTCTTTGATTCTTGTATGGCAATTTTTCAAATGCTTGTTGTGAACAGAGGCTGTACATGCCGGAAAAAACAATACTGCTCTTATATGACTATTCCCTTTTTTTGATATTTTATTCTTGCCCTTCCATTTCCCAGATTCTCTTATACGAATATCATAACCTGCAAAACTTGTTAATTGTTTAACATTTACAATTGCAGCAAATCCATTAGTTTCGGCAATTATAGGTGCCAACGTATTTAATCTTATACCTGGTGCTGTTAAAACTTTTTTTACTTTTTCAGACAAAAGAGTATCGCTTTCAATTAATTCTTCAATATCACTTTCTACTTGTTTAATTTGTTCGTCCAAGAAATCTATCTTAAACTCTAAACGTTTAATAGTTTTTTGATCAGAAGCTCGTGCGTGATTTAAAGCATGTAATTGATTTTTAGCTCTTGTTCTGTCCTGTATTAAACTTTCACGCTCTCTTGTATAAGAACGCAGATTTAAAAATAATGGAGAAATAGGAGACCATTTTCGTAATTTTCTCTCTACACCCATTTGACCTAGCATCTTTGCATCTACTTTGTCTGTCTTTGCACGTAACCCTAAACTTTCAGCAAATTTTTTCGACTTATTAGGTAAAACAACATGAACGGTCTCATCTTTTTCATTTAAAAAACATGCTAAATTTTCATAGTAAACACCTGTTGCTTCCATCGTAAAATTTATTTCAATATCTTTGTATTTAAATTTTTCTACCCACTGATAAAAACTCTCAAAACCTTTTTGGCTATTTGTAAATTTCTTTGTTGCTACCGTCTTAATGTCAAAATCTTCTAACAAGTGTACAATCGCTGCATCAAAGGTTTCCATAGAAATATCAATACCTGAACTTTGCCTAATAACTTTTCCGTTTTGTTTCATAAAATTGATTTAAATTGTTGTTAACTAAATCGAATTTCTCCACAGTTTTATCTCGTATTTCTTATTCAAGATTATCCTTTACAGAATATCCTTAAGTTCTTAGTCCAAACTTGTGAGAAAGAAAAAGACAGGCGTTGTTCCTATAAAACGAGATCATTAATTATGTCCCTAGACAGTCCAAAACGCTCTGTCTTTTCTCAATTTAATATTTACAAAGCAATAATTAAATTTTATATTTGTAAACATACGAGACAAACTCTATTTAGATTTTCAGGTCAACAGTTCTCTCGGATCCGGGATCAGTTCACAGTCAATTTACCAGCTTTGGGAACTGCAGACTGTCGACTATATAGCATTGATAAAATTGTACTATTTATAAGTTTTTCCACTAAATCCGTAGTAATACCGTTAATTATGGATATAAAAAAACCGGCAAAAGCCGGTTGTAATTATCTTTTTCTTCCTTTACTCTGATATTTTCCTTTTGAGAAAGCCTTTTTGCTTGAAGTTGGAGTTTTTTTAGATACCAAATCTCGAACGTCTTTAAGTCTTAAGCCTTCAGGTATTTTTAATTCGTTGCGTGAAAGAGATACCAAATCAGCAAAAATTTGGTCATCAACAGCATTCTCTCTGTTCCATATTACATATGATTTCTTCATTTGAGTGGCTAATGTTTCAATCAGAAAGTCTTTTTCTTCACCATCCTCATATGCAACAGCTTTCTTAATCATTTCTTGAAGAGATTTGCCATAGTGTTTAAACCTAATATCATCGGACTTCTTATAACCAATATGTTCAGGTTTCTGATATAATACTGCCTTGTCTGGCTCGGGGTATGGCGACTCCACATTTAATTCAAAATTAGAAATTACAGCTAAGTGATCCCATAATTTATGTGTAAAATCAGCAACATCGCGTAAATGCGGATTCATATTTCCCATAATTTGAATAATGGCTTTCGCTAAGCGGTTTCGTTCTTCTTTATCTTCTACCGTTTTAACATGATTAACCATCTTCTGAATATTACGACCATATTCAGGCAGTACTAAGTGATTTCTTCCGGTATTATAATCCATGTAATAATTTTTTAACAAAAATAGTTGAAATATTCTGGTAACCAAACAAAAACGATTACCTTATAATATGTAAACGTGCAAACTTCAATAAAAGTTTTTTCTCACCAAATTTTGGAAAAAATACAACAGCCTTTCTATTGGTTCCATCGCCCTCAATTCGCACTATTCGTCCGGTTCCAAATTGCTGATGCTCAACATTCATGCCCGATTTAATAGCATCGGTATTGTCATGTTTAAAGTTGGTGTTTGTGTTCTGATTTAATTGTTGATGTTTACGATTTGCCGCTAAATTTAAACCGGCGCGTGTTGGTTTTTTAAACGCACTTCCTCGATTTTGGAACGAAACTTCGTTTTGTGTGTCAGCCAATTCATCTCCAAAAGTGTTATTTCCGAACAATTGTTTGCTTTTAACATACTTTTTGTCAATTTCGTTAATAAACCTACTAGCCTTAGTATTTACTGGTGCACCATATTTATATCGGCTTTTACAATACGATAGAGTTACCCTTTGCTCGGCACGTGTTAATGCAACATAAAAAAGACGACGTTCTTCTTCTAAATCTTTTTGCGTGTGACTGCTCATGCCCGATGGAAATAATTCCTCTTCGATACCCACTATGTATACATGCGGAAATTCAAGTCCTTTGGCAGCATGAATTGTCATTAATGTTACCCTATTCTTATCATTAGGGTCATCGGTATCTTGATCGGTTAGCAAGGCCACATTTTCTAAAAATGAATCGAGTCTTGCCGGACTCCCTTCTTGATAGTTGCTTGTGGCAAAATCGCGAATACCGTTTAGTAATTCCTCTACATTTTCGTATTTGCTACGTTCTTCAATGGCATTGCCTTGATGCAAATCTTTCATTAAACCCGATTCTGATGCAATTAGCTGAGTTAAATCGTAGGCATCATTTTCGTTTTTAACATTAATAAAGTTTTGTATCATTTGTGCAAAACCTGCAATCTTCGTTAGTGTTCCTTTGTTCAGTTCAAGTGGAAATTTATCGGTATTGGTAATTACCTTCCAAATGCTTACCCCATATAAACTGGCATTATTTTCAAGTTTGCCAACTGTAGTTGCTCCAATACCCCTTGTCGGATAATTAATTATTCGTTTTAGCGCCTCTGAATCGTCAGGGTTTACTACCATTCTAAAATAGGCAATAAGATCTTTAACCTCTTTACGCTGATAAAACGATAACCCACCATAAATTTTGTAGGGCATATTTCGTTTGCGCAGGGCCTCTTCAAAAATACGACTCTGCATATTGGTGCGATAAAGAATTGCAAAATCCTGATAAGTAAGCTGCTTGTTAGCGATTTGATCGAATATATCGTTTATAACCAAGTATCCTTCTTCGTTATCGGTATAGGCATCAAGTACATTTATTAGTTCACCTTCATTGTTTTTAGAATACACCTCTTTAGGTATCTGCTTTTCATTCTTTTTAATTAAACTGTTTGCCGCATCAACAATAGTCTGAGTCGATCGGTAATTCTGCTCAAGCTTAAAAAGTTTATGGCCGGGGTAGTCGTTCTTAAAATTTAAGATATTTTCAATTTTTGCACCCCTAAATGAATAAATACTCTGAGCATCGTCGCCTACTACACAAATATTATTATGCTGTTGGCTTAGTTTTTTCACAATAAGGTACTGCGAAAAGTTTGTATCCTGATACTCATCGACCAATACGTATTTGAATTTTTTCTGATACTTATCAAGCACGTCGGGATGGTTACGAAAAAGAATATTTGTGTAAAGCAATAAATCGTCAAAATCCATGGCTCCAGATAGGCGGCATCTTTGTGAATAAAGCTGGTATATGCGTACTATTTCAGGGCGTTTGCCCTCCCGGTCGGCTTCAATTGCTGCTGCATTTCCTTTGTACGATTCAGCGGTAATTAAATTATTTTTAGCCATACTTATTCGAGCCAATACCCCCGCTGGCTTATATACCTTATCATCAAGTTTTAATTCTTTAATGATTGATTTTATAAGACTTTTTGAGTCGGTGGAATCGTAAATAGTAAAGGCAGGAGGAAATCCAATTTTTTCAGCTTCGGTGCGCAGAATTTTGCTAAAAATGGAGTGAAAGGTACCCATCCAAAGCGATGCACTTGATTTTTCACCAACAACTTTGCCAATTCGCTCTTTCATTTCGCGGGCTGCTTTGTTCGTAAAGGTGAGTGCTAAAATGCTCCAAGGCGCGGCTCCTGTTGCCATAAGATGTGCAATTCGGTAGGTTAATACACGTGTCTTTCCCGATCCTGCACCTGCTATTACTAAGCTGGGGCCATTTTTGGCTTCAACAGCTTCGCGCTGTGGTTCGTTTAATTGTTGTAAATAATTATGCATTTTTTAAGTATTAACCGATTACTTTTAGCTTTGAACATTTTTATAATTGACAAAAGTAGTAAATACATGAAGGTAAAAAAGAATAAAATTGGCTTAACCGGGTAATATTTTATAATATTGTAGCGCTTTTTAAGTTATACCTAAAAGCTAAATTTTTTATGACACAGAACAAACACTTTGCTTTACTATATATAGGTTTAGTTTTCCTTATTCTTCCCATGTTTGGGCTTGCTCAAATTCAAGTTGTAGAAGCAGAAAAATCAGATTCAACATCGTATGCCACTGGAATTCATCAAGATTCAGTTTATATTGTTTATAAAGGCGATAACAACAAAAGTAGCATTACTCTTTATGCGGACTTTAATAGTATTGATTCTTTAAATTTTGACTGGTACAAATTCAATACAACAACCAGAAACTTTGATAATTTAATATTAGAAGATACCCTTGTAAATTTTGATACCCTAAGCAATTGTACTATTGTGTTCGATGACCCTTCTCTTTTTATGGATACAATTGAAGGGGGGTATCGTGTAATAATTCATAACCAACAAAAAAATATAGATACAACATTTACGGTTTGGGTATGGTATCAAGATTTCTTTATCAATCCCATTGATATAGATTACTCAACATGCACAGAGCTTAGGCTGGATGCGGATACCATATTTCAGAATGTTTTTAGCTATTACGATACCGTTACCAATGAACTGTTAACTATTGAAAACGAAGCAACACTTGAGTGGACTTGGGATACTGGAAAACCTACTGACAAGAGGTTCGGAACACGCCCAATATTTCCAGCTCCATTTGAAGAAACTACATACACGCTTACAGCAATTGATTATTATGGCTACCAAAGAGAGGAACCCTATACTATTAATGAGGATGATACTGATGATAATGGATATCCAGAGCTTATAGCTGTTGATGCAAATTTTTTAGGAATACATGGTGAAGAAACAGTATCGGCAGCATCTGATTCTGCAGTTCATGTTGAAGCACCGCATGGAGTTGCTTTCTATAACGATTCAAAGAATGGCGAAACATATGAGTGGATATTTTATAAACATGTTGATTGGAGAACCTCAAATGATTCTGTACTACCAATACCAGATATAACTGATAAAAATGCATATGACTTTAGATATGACTCTATTTTCTATGAAAGACCGCGTCGAGATACACTAAATAGCCCGGAGCGCCATCATGTTAAATTAACTGCATGGGGTCCTGTTTATACCATTGATGGTGATCAATGTGTTGATACCATGCGACCTAAAGACGGTTTTGTAATTGTAACACCAACAAAATTCCCAAAGTATATTGAAAATTTGCCCAATGTATTTTCACCCAAAGGGTCAGATTACAATCGATTCTATTTTGTAAGCTCTGCAGTAGGGCAGAAGAGCCAAGACGTAAAATCGTTAAAATACTTTTCCATTAAAATATATAACCGATGGGGAAATAAGGTTTACGAATTTGAAGATCATGATGGGGGGTGGGTTGAACAAGATGGAAAAAGAGGATGGGATGGTACTACGCGTGTGGGAACAACTGCAAAACCTGGAGTGTATTTTTACACCATTTTAGGAGAAGGTTGGGATAGCCGTGAATTCGAAGTTGGCGGCTTTGTACATATCTTCTAAAATTAATCTGATTTCATGTGGTCAAGAAAGTCTTTGAATTAGTGAGACTTTTATTTTGTGAAACAAAATTAATCAGTCGAACTAATCCTGAGCGGAGCCGAAGGATATCTTGGGACTTATTCCCCGCCACTTGTGGTGAAAATAAACAATTGCTAAACTGACACCTAGTCCGCTTGTGGTGAGGCGTTTCATTAAATCAACTTCCAACAATTCTACCATCTTTCATAGTTACCGTTCGATCGCTCATTTTAGCTAAAGCCATATCGTGAGTTACAATCACAAAAGTTTGGTTAAATTTTTCGCGTAAAGTAAAAAATAATTGATGCAGTTCCTCTTTGTTTTGAGTATCGAGGTTTCCAGAGGGTTCATCAGCCAATATAACTTCAGGGTCGTTTAAAAGAGCACGAGCTACTGCTATACGCTGTTGTTCACCACCCGAAAGTTCTTTTGGCTTGTGGTCAAGGCGGTGTCCTAAGTCTAAGAAATTCAGTATTTCCTTTGCTTTATCTTCAACTTCTTTGCGTGAGTATTGTGCAATTAAACCGGGTATAATAACATTTTCAAGGGCAGTAAATTCTGGCAGTAGTTGGTGGCTTTGAAAAACAAATCCTAGATTTTGATTGCGGAATTTTGATAGCGATTTTTCCTTTAATTTACTTAGCTCAGTACCATTTATAGTTACTGTTCCCATATCGGCATTTAAAAGAGTACCAATAATTTGCAGCAGGGTTGTTTTTCCTGCTCCACTCTTACCAACAATAGAAACTATTTCGGCCTTACCAATGGTTAAATCAATGCCTTTTAAAACTTCAACCGGTCCGTACGATTTATGAATATTGGATACTTTAATCATGTTCCGCTATTAAGTAAAATGTAAATATACAAACTATAAGATAGGATCAAAACAGCTCCTTTCCAGCGGGTAAGTTGTTTTCGTTTGCCAATTAGTAGTACAAATAGTAAAATTGTTATAGCAAGCATCCAAATAACATCTGATGAAAGAATTTTTTCGTTTACCGGTATGGGTGTAACCAACGATGTTATACCCAAAATACCTGCCACATTAAAAATGTTTGAACCTACAATGTTCCCAATGCTAATGTCTGTTTCCTTTTTCAGTGCAGCCACAACAGAAGTCGCCAATTCTGGTACACTGGTACCGAAGGCAATAATTGAAACTGAAATAATGCGTTCGCCAACTCCAAAACTACGAGCTAGTCCTGAGGCTCCTTTAACTAACCAATCGGCTCCAAATACTAACCCGATACAGCTGGCCAGAATAATTGCTAATGCCCAATGCCATTTCATTTCAACTGCAGGTATTTCTTCATCGTCCTCAGTAGGTTTTCTTCCCTTACTGATAGAGTGCACGTTAAATCCTACTATGGCAATAACAAAAATTAATCCTTCCCACCATTCTAATATGCCATTCAAAGCCAATCCATAGAATAACAGGCATATTATCATTAAAACAGGCCAATCGAAGCGTATAATTTTTTTTGAAACGGGTATAGGGAAAATTAATGCTGTAATACCTAATACAAGTGCCATATTGCTAATATTGCTTCCCACAACATTGCCAATTGAAATATCGGGATGACCTGAAAGCGCAGCTTTTAGGCTAACTAAAAGTTCGGGCGCTGATGTACCGAATGAAACAATGGTTAGTCCAACAACAAGAGTAGGTATTTTAAAAAGGCGTGCAATTTGCACACTACCGGTTACTAAGTATTTACCACTTAAAAAAAGGGCAACAAAGCCCAAAACCAGAAATAAGATGTCGTTCATTTAATAGGTCTGATTTTCAGAAGGCGTAAAGATATTAAAAATGTTTTACCCCTGTCAGGCTTTCATTATTTGATTGGAATTTTATATGCAAAAAAAAGCCTCTTCAATTTTTCGAAGAGGCTTTCAATATTTTTAATAGGATAGAGGATTAAACCCTTTTTCCCTTAAGGATGCGTTTTTTCTCGTCGGTAGTTACAGTATCGTAAACAACCGGAGTTGCAATAAATAACGATGAGTAAGTACCCACAACAACACCCACTAGCATTGCAAAGATAAATCCGCGGATAACTTCACCACCAAAAATAAAGATTACCATTAATACAACAAACGTACTTAACGATGTACTAAATGTACGGCTAAGTGTACTGTTAAGTGCTGAATTGAATATCTCGGCACGATCACGTTTTTGGAAAGTTATCAGGTATTCTCGAATACGGTCAAATACAACCACGGTATCATTAATCGAATAACCAACAACCGTCAGAATTGCTGCTATAAATGCTTGGTCAATTGACATTGAGAATGGCATAATGCTATAGAAAATGGAATAAATTCCAAGAATTATTAAAACATCATGCAGTAAGGCTACGATAGCACCTAATCCGAACTGCCAGTTGCGGAAACGAAACATAATGTATAAGAATATTCCTAGGAGTGCAAATATAATTGCATAAATAGCTGATTTTTTTATATCACTAGCAATGGTTGGTCCAACTTTTTCAGAGCTCATTCGGTAATTCGTAAGAAACTCTTTAAAGGTAGTTCCTTCAGCTAGATAGCTGTCTTTGATAGCGATGTATATTTTCACTTCAACCACATCATCAATATCAGGCTTGTCACCTGTAATGTACTCTCTAGCTTCAGCTAAATCAGCAGCGGGTGCATCAATAGCGTCAACTAAATATTGTGTAGTAATTTTAATTTGGTTATCAGGGCCAAAAGTTTTCACTTCAGGAGTTGAACCTAATTCATCAGTTAGGTCAGCTTGAATATCCGTTGTACTTACACTCTCATCAAAGCGAACTATGTAAGTTCTACCACCTGTAAAGTCAACGCTTTGGCTTAAGCCGCGAGTTACTAATGATGCAATGGCAGCAATAACAACTAATGATGAAATGGCGTAATAAATTTTACGGTTTCCTAAGAAATCAATTTTTGTGTTTTTAAGGAATCCTTCAGTAAGTTTCGTAGAGAACTTAGGAGTTTTGTTTTTATCTAATGCACGTTCAAATACCAAGCGAGTAATAAAAATTGCTGAAAACAATGACGATATAATACCAATTGCTAGAGTAACGGCAAATCCCTTTATTGGCCCAGTTCCTAAGGTGCCAAGTATTATTGCAGTAAACAAAGTGGTTAAGTTCGAGTCAATAATTGCAGAGTAGGCATTGCTATAACCATCTTTAATGGCTAGTTTAATTCCTTTTCCTGCAGTGAGTTCCTCACGAATACGTTCATAAATTAGTACGTTGGCATCAACCGACATACCAATGGTTAAAACAATACCGGCAATGCCGGGTAAAGTTAATACAGCTCCTAACGATGCAAGAACCCCCATTATAAAGAATACGTTGGTAATTAGTGCTAGATTAGCAGCATAACCGGCATAGTTATAATAGAATATCATATATAGTAATACTACTATAAAGGCAATTACGAATGACCACAAACCTTCTTGAATGGCTTCTTGACCCAGTGAAGGACCAACAATTGCTTCTTGCTCAATACGAGCAGGAGCAGGCATTTTACCTGATTTAAGAATGTTTGCTAAATCTTCCGCTTCGTTTACTGTAAAACCACCGGTAATTGATGAACGCCCCCCTTTTATTTCAGAGTTTACATTAGGAGCAGAGTATACATAGTCGTCAAGAACAATAGCAATTGCTTTACCTATATTGTTTCCTGTTAAACGAGCCCATGTTTTAGCACCTTCAGCATTCATGCTCATTGATACTTCTGCATCACCACGCCCTTGAGCATATTCTTTATGGGCGTTAGTAACTACATCGCCTTCAAGAACAGCACGCCCGTCGCGGCTTGTGATTTTTATAGCATATAATTCAAAATACTTTTCTTCTTTGTCAATAGCTTTAACTCCCCAAAGTGGTTTAAAGGTACGTGGAAATAGGCTTCTAACTTGAGGTAAAGCTAAATACGCGTTTACTTTCGAAGTATCTTTAAAATGAGCGTAACCTATTGCAGCCCCTGGCAATGGTTGGTTATCACTTGAAAAACGGGGTTGTAATACTGCGAACAATGGAAAATCCTTTGTCATGTCAGGAGCCATTGTAGTATCAACAGCTGTTGAATCGTTCGCTAATTGATCAATTAAAGATAATTCGTCTGATTCAGTTTCTTCAGCTTCAACTGCTTGATTTTCAACATCAACATCAACATCAACAGCTTCTTCAACTTCAGAAATTTCTGCATCGTCAGATTCTAATACGCTTTTAGCGTCATTAATCTCCTTAATTTTGTCGTTAGCTGTATATAAGTACTGAATTATTTCAGCATTATCATAAGTTTCCCAAAATTCTAAGTTTGCTGTACCTTGTAAAAGTTTACGAACCCTTTCCGGATCTTTAACACCAGGTAGCTCAACTAAAATACGCCCCGAGGTTCCTAAGCGTTGAATGTTTGGTTGTGTAACACCAAATTTATCGATACGTGTACGTAAAATATTGAATGAGTTATTTATGGCAGCTTCTGCTTGCAACCTAAGTACATCTAAAACGTCATCGTTGGTTGATTTGAAATTAATATCATCTTTTAATTCAATGGTATTGAAAATAGCTGCTAGCTGGGCATTAGGATCAATTTTAGCAAACTCTTCACCAAAAAGGGTGACAAAATTTGCTTTGCCATTAGTTACTTGTGATTTTTTAGCTGCTCCAATAGCCCTGTTAAATGTAGTATCGTTGCTGTAGTTTGATAATGAACGAATAACATCAACAACTGACACTTCTAAAATAACATTCATACCCCCTTTAAGGTCAAGACCAAGGTTGATTTCACGTTCTTTGATTTCGCGATAAGTAAACTCTTTCAAAAAAAGAAAGTTGTAAACAGGTTGAGATGCGATTGAATCAAGGTAAAAACTTTCCTTCACTTCATTTCCCTGAGCATACTCCTTAGCTTGATTCTCTACTTGTGTTGTTTTTACGGTAAACCATAGTTGGTATAAACATACCAAGGCAAACATAATTGCAACAAATCTAATAGCTCCTTTATTTTGCATTGTTTTGTTTTTTATTTCGTAATTAATTCAGTTTATCTTAATGCATATTCGCGCAAATATATTGTTTTTTTTTTAAAAGGCAGATTTTTTTGGTGGTATATATAAATTAGTTGTTTCAGGTATAGAATTGGCGTATTCAAAACTAGTGTCAATGCTTGAATTTTCTGAATTAATTTTGGCGCAAATTTCATATAAATAAATATTATCTTCCTTATGTCTAACAGTCAATCGTAAATACTTATTTGGTTCGTGTTTGGGAAAATTTACAGGTGAGCTAATAATGCCATTTTTAACAAATAGTTCCTCTAATTCTTTATCGCTTAAATATAAGTGTTTTAATAAGAACGTGTTGGTGGATGTAGGTATATATTTAAAGTTTTCAAGTTGGTTGATTTTATTAAATAATTCTTGTGTAAGCAATCTTGTTTGTTTTCTGGTGATTTCTAGAAAGTTACCGTCTTTTAAAACCAAGCTAGCCATGTTTAATGCCAATTGAGTTACCGGGAAATGGGTTCGGAGCATGAGCATGGCGTCAACAATATCGTTTGAATATGAAATTAAATACCCAACTCTTATGCCGGCAAGTCCATAGGTTTTTGAAAACGTTCTTAGTACCATTAAATTTTGATGAGTGCGAGTAAATCGTATCATTGAAGCCTCTTCAAAATTGTCAAGGAATTCAATGTATGCTTCGTCAACTACAACAAATGTGTTGTATTCATCGGCCAGTTCAATAATTTCTTTTAAGTACTTTTCTTTAACTACCTGACCTGTTGGATTATTGGGATTGGCTAACCAAACAATTTTTGGTTTAAATTTCGCAATGGATTCTTTTAGTGCATCCACTTTTTTTCTGGTTAATTGAAAGTTGTCCTTTTCGTCAAGTTTGATAAAAATAGGGATTGCGCCCATTCTTTCGGAATAGTCTTCAAATAAGTAAAATGAGGGAACTAGTGTAATGTAATAATCTTTGGGGTCGAAAAACACTCTGGAAATAAGATCAAGAATGGCATCAAGACCCGTGCTTATCACCACTCGGTTTGGATCAATTTTATGTCTTTCTGCAATTCTTCTCCTTAATCGGGCATGAACCACCTCTGGATAATTATTTAATTGCACATCTTGTTTAAGTACATTTTGAAAACGTAGCAGAAATTGATAAATCAGAGGAGAGAAACCCAATACATTTTCACCCAAATCGAACCTGTAGAATTTTTTAATATTGTACCTAGCTCCGAGTGCAGCTATTTCATTTCCTTTATTATACGATTTTAGTACATAACCCTTTACTCTTTCAAAAAGAGCTTGTCGTGTACTTTGGTTAAAGCGTTTGTAGGTTTTATGAAGCATTATTTATAGGTTTTTGATTTAGTATTGTAAATCAGGTTTCAACAGGTGATTTTCTTCTTTCCCATTTATATTCTTTTGATAAATAATTTAATACAGCATCAAGCAATATTTTAGGGCCGCCTTCCTTTCTGGCATCACCAATAGGTAGGTTTTGTAATTCGCCATTTGCTTTCATTTCTTCTAAAGTTTCAATATTATCATCGCCAATAGTTGCAACAGCTACTACCTTAAATTTATTTCCTCCTGGTAATGAAAGTTTTTCTGTTATTTCTATTTCATCTTTAAGTTTGCACATTTTAAAAATTGGCGAATCGCTATATTCAACATGCATTTTACGTTTTTCGTCGTGTACCATCACAATGGCGTGGGGGTTTCCGGCATGAAGAATGCTTAAAACGCATGACCCTCCATAATGCATAATCGAGGCCTGTCCTTCTAAAAAAATAACATCAGGTTTCTTTTCTTGATCGATATCCCATATCAGTTTTTCAATGGCACCTGCAACAAAGTTTGAAGAAATGGAATCAAAAACAATACCTCCATCACAACCTAACATTATTCCTGTTTGTCCTGTCGCAGCAAATGCTGCTTTTATACCTTGTTTGTTCGCCTCCATGTAGAGTTCATAAGCCGCAGTTCTTTTCCCGAGTCCACAATCAGTGCCAGCCACCAATACAACTTTTGATTTAACATCCAAAATTTTACCATCAGGATATCTGTCGATTGTATCTGCTTTTCTCAAGTCGAATAGCTTAGCGTTGTTTTCTTGGGCAGTAGTCTTTAATTCTGGATTATTTGTTAAGAAATTAAAACCAGGATTTATAATGTCAAGTTTATTTGTGATGGCAAGTTTAATTTCATCATAACTTTTATTTAGGGAGTTTTCCATTAATATGGCCACCTTGGGCTTTGTGTACTTTAATGCTTCTTCTAATGAGCTAAACACCGGTATTTTTTTTCTAACTCCAGGTAGGTTTGTGCTTGTATCAATACCCTCTTTATATCTATCAACAAGAGCAACAACATTAAAAACGGTACTGTGCATAATTACACCGTTAATGGTTTTACCTAATAATTCGGCAACATATCCGTGAGCTATGAAAACTGCATTGGTATTTTTATAATAGTTTTGAAGCATGCTAACTTTTGTTTAATATGATATTAGTTTTTCAAGTAAGTAATAACTTTCTCGCGTATTATCATTTATTCTGGTATAGAAGTCTTTAATTATATAATTGTTGTTGTTTAAATAGGTATTAAATAGTTCCCTGGTTTCTTTTCTCCATTTTATAGCTTTAAGTTGGTCATAATGCTTCAGTTTTAGAAAATCATCAGGTATCTTAAGTAAAACAACATTTGAATCTGGCCTATTGTTACTAGTAACAATAGGATGTGTTTTAATTATTTCATCAGCACTTTTTTTCTTTAGGTGGCGATTAATTTTTTGAATTGTATTTTTTGAATTTAGTTTCCAATGAAGCACCACTTTATCATTAGGGAGGTCTGTATTTGTTAATCGATGAACTTCTTGTTCGTACTCAATACCAGTCATCCCCAGTTTGTTGAAATACAACTTAGCTAAATTACCTTCTAAGGGATCGAATATTCCATAAAAGTCAGTAATGTTATTTTTAATTGCAATTTCTCTTGTTCTTAAAAACAACTCTATTCCAACATTTTGGGATCTAAAATCCTTTTTAATTATGATTATTACACCATATAAGGAATGATTCTCAATTCCAGCAATAGACATGATAAAACCAATTAGTTTGTTTTTACCTTTCTCCTTACTAAAAGCACCTAAAATTATGCCAGTTTTTGGAGTTTTTCTTGTATAAACATTTAGTAATAGGCTTGGAATTGTGTTCTTGTCAGTTAAACCTAATACTTCTTTTTGAAGAGATACGCATTCATCGAGTTCAGTATATTTATCTAATTCCCTATAAGTAATATTGAGTGTCATTTTCTTAGAAAATGTATTTGGCAGTAATTATATATTGTCGTCTTTCTCGAATAGGTTGGTATGCGAATTCATTATCCTGGTCATAATATTTGGTGTCTAAAACATTATATACTTCTGCAGATATCTCCAACCCTTTTATAATATCAATAATTCTTAGTTTTGAATTCAGCAACATATAATTCCCAACATTATTCTGTGACACAAAAGTTTTGTTGCCACTTTCATCTAATATATATCCACCTAAAGGATTAAGAGCAAAATATTTTTCACGTGTACTGCGGTATGTTAATCCTGTATATAAATTTAGATATTTTAAGAATCGATAATTTACTCCGACATTAATTTTATGAGGTGCAATATCACGATGAGAATAAGTATCGGTAGTATCGTTAATTGTCACTTCATTTTCAGAATTAGTAAAGCTATAATTGGCAAACATGTAAAACTGTTTGTTTAATACCATCTTAAGTTCATATTCAAAACCTCTCGAAGTATTTTTTCCAATGTTTTGATATGGACCCCCAGCAACTCCGGAAGTTACTCCCTTAGCAGCAACCATATCACCTATAGTATTATAATAGATAGTTAAGCGGTTATTTACTTTACTACTGAAGTTATAGTCAAGTGAAAATTCAAAAGTTTTTATGGTTTCAGGGTTTAAATCTTTATTACCTACAGTAAACCCAGTAAGTTTATATTGCTCTTGGGTATTTGGAGCTCGGTACGCTTGACCGTATAATAGTTTAACGATTAGTTTTTTTTCTGTATTCCAAACAGCGGCCAACCGTGGGTTAAAAACTCCTCCAAATTCACTGTCAATGTCATATCTGCCACCCAATGTAAAACTTAGATTATTTAGCGGTGAATAGACATGTTGAAGATATAATGCAAAGTTGGTGTAATCGTGTCCATTGCCTTCAATCCACCCTCTCTCTTCTTTAATTTGCGTGTTTTTCCCTCTAAATAATGTAGTACCATTTTGAACATATTGCAATGGAGCTCCAGTATATGCGTCATAACTTGAATAAAGTTCAACGTTTGAAATGCCATATAAGTCACATTGAATACCCAATAAAGAATGATTTTTGTCAAATATTGAAAGACCAAAATTAATATCGGTGCCATATAAATAGGATGAATATTTTGGTGTTGCATAGGCCCCATTTGGATAAATGTCCCGTACGGGTAATCCAGGTTTTAAATCGCCAGCAATATTAGGTTTATAAATTTCCAAATTTTGGACTTGTTTCTCATTTCGGCCATATATGCGGGAATTTAAGCTCACGTTAGAATTTAGTTGATTACTATAGGACAGCGAATAGATTCCGATTTTAGGGCTTTTATCGGAATCGGTATTGAATTTACCCGTTGATGCATTATTGACGATATCAGAATACATAACAGAAAGCTGTAGGTTTTTATAGGAAAGATTAGTGTTTAGGGTTAGATTGTCAATTCCAATATTCCATGTTGATTCTCCACCCATACCGTCATTATAGGTTGAATTTGTAACATCGGAACGTACTTTCTCAAACGATAAATATGCTTTAAAGTCATTCCGTTTTGTTCCATATGAGGCTCCATAATTTGTGGTATTAAAATTTCCGATAGAGGTACGTAGCTCAAGTTGATTTTTTTTGATGCCACTTTTTGTAATAATATTTACCACTCCAATAAATGCATTTCTTCCATAAAGAGCTGAACCAGGACCCCGAATTACTTCAATACGTTCGATAGAGTTTAGATCGAATTGTTTTGTCATGCTAATTCCGGAACTGTACATGGGGTCGTTAAATGCCACTCCATCTTTAAGCACTAAAAACCTGGCTGAAGTTAATATGTCTTTTACACCTCTAACACCGATGTTAATAATTCCCGTTCTTGATTTGGAGAACTCAAATCCAGGAACATCTTTTAAAATGTCAGCCAAATTTCTTGCTCCGCTATTTTTTATTACTTCTTCAGTAATAACGGTTACAATGGCAGGAGCCTCGCTAAGTTTTTGCTCTGATTTGGTTGCAATACTAACCTTCGTATTCATTAACTGCTCAATGCTGAGTTCAAGAGCCGATTCAAGAATTGTATCGAGTTGTGCTTGGGCATTTAAAATGAATGATATGCACACACAAAGTAATGCTAGGGAAAATTTAATTTTATACATGCTTTCCTTGTCAAAAGATTTAAGTTAAATATAGCAACTAATTTTAATAAATAATAATATCAGGGTTTAAGAAACACCTTAAAATAACGCCAACCGTTAAGTGTATGTTGCCTATTGTAATATTTTGTAAAGCACAGATAATATGTTATATATGAAGTACTTTTGCATAAGATAACTATACGTGCTATTTTTTAATAATTTAGTTTTAAAATATATATTGTTAAATTAAATGATAGATAATCATTTGCAAAATTCCTATAAAAAATTAACTTTGCTTTCCACCATGGCGAACAAATTCAGGCAGTACATACTAGTTGTTTTTTTATTTGTCCAATCAACAATACTTTGGGCTCAAGAGCTTACTAATGCCGATATTCGGGTAGCTTATATTTATAGGTTTACTGAATATGTTGAATGGCCTGAAACAAGCAATTCACAGAATTTTTCTATAGGAGTATTCGATATCGATGAGAAAATACTTAACAAATTTGAGTATTTGGCCCAAACTAGAAAAATCAAAAAGAAAAACATATCAATTATTAAAATTGATAATCTGGCCCAAATCGAAAAAGAAAATCTTGATGCTTTATATGTAAGCCAAGATTATAATAGCGAAGTTGAAGCAATATTTACCCTAATAAAAGATAAAAACACTTTACTAATTACCGATAATTGTGCTGATAAAAAGACAGTAATGATTAATTTCCTTCCATCGGAAAAGGAAGAGCTTATAAGATTTGAAATAAACAAAAAGAATGCTGTTGATGAGGGGCTAATTATCCATCCGGATATTTTGCTTTTGGGGGGTAGTTATATTGATGTAAAGCAACTTTTTTACGAAAAGGAGCAAGAGCTTGTACTAGAAAAGGAGAAGCTTAGAATAAGTAAGGTTGAGGTTGCAAGGCAAAAAGAACTAATACGCTTACAAGATGGTGAAATTGCAGATAAGGAGAAAACCATTTCTGGAAAAAACATTAGCATTAAAGAAAAAGAAGAAGAATTAAACAGACAAGAGCATTTATTAAATGATTTAAAGGTTCAAATTAAACAGAAACAGCTCGCGCTTAATGAAAAACGCGAAGTGCTTAATTACCAAGAAGAGCAAATATCATTACAACAAAGTAATATAGAAGAAACTCAATTTGAGCTACAAAACCAGAAGGATAAAATTGACACACAAATTGAATTAATTAATAAACAGGAAGATATTTTAATTGATCAATTGTCAGAAATTAAACAGCAGCGTAATTTCATTTATGTATCGCTTTCGGTAGTTGTGCTTGCACTAGGGCTAGTATATTTTATTTTCAGAGGATTTAGAATTAAGAAAAAAGCTAATATCAAGCTTAAAAGTTATAATGACGAAATACTTGCCCAGAATGAAGAAATTATTGCTCAGCGTGAAGAGATTGTTTCTGCAAGAGACAGACTTGAACTGGTAAACCTTGAGCTAGAGAAGCTCTCAGTTGTGGCAAGCAAAACAAATAATGCGGTAATTATAACAGATGCAGAGGGTAATATTGAATGGGTAAACAATGGTTTTACAAAGCTGTTTGGGTACAAGCATGAGGAAATGACCCATAAATTTGGAAGTAATCTTGTATCGGCATCTTCGCACTCCAAGATTGATGAAAAGGTTAAGCTTTGTAAAGAAACAAAAAGAACAGTCGAATACTTGGCTGAAAATAAATCAAAATCGGGTGATAAACTCTGGATGCACACAACATTAACTCCGATTTTGGATGAGCATATGGCAATTGAAAAAATAATTATTATTGAAGCCAATGTTACAGAATTGAAAAATGCAGAAGAAAATATTTTACGGCAGAAACAAGAAATAGAAAAGTATAAATACCATCTTGAAAATATTGTTGAAGAACGGACTCAGCAACTTGTGATTGCAAAAGAAAAGGCCGAAGAATCGGATGGTATGAAATCGGCATTTATTGCAAATATGAGTCATGAAATAAGAACACCAATGAATGCTATAGTTGGTTTTTCAGGATTATTGGGTTTGCCTGGAAATTCTGAAAGCAAAACAGACGAGTATATCAATATTATCAAATCAAATGCAAAAGCCTTGATACGATTAATTGATGATATAATTGATTTGTCGAGCGTTGAAGCAGGTACGTTGGCAATAAAAAAGACCAATTGTGATGTGAATTCTTTAATGTCTGACTTATTAATCACATACAATGCGAAAATAGATAACGAAAAAAGGCAATTAATGATTGGTCTTAACAAAAAGAATAACAATCCTAATCTTGCTATATATACCGATAGAATTCGACTAAATCAGGTACTTACAAATTTGCTTGATAATGCAATAAAATTTACAGAAACTGGCACAATAGAATTTGGGTATGAAATTCAGGCTGATGCAACAATTTTGTTTTTTGTATCGGATACGGGGATAGGTATTGATAAGCATAAACAGCAGGTTATTTTTAACCGATTCTTGAAGATAGAGGATGACACTAAAAAGCTATATAGAGGCACGGGACTAGGATTAGCTATTTGTAATGCGATAATAAAAGACCTTGGTGGACAAATGGGTGTTGATTCAGTATTAGGTGAGGGTTCAAAATTTTATTTCACCTTGCCCTTAGAGCTCGAGCCAGTATTGTCAAAAAGTTAAATTTGTATAGTTTCTAAT
The DNA here is from genome assembly GCA_027858735.1 of Salinivirgaceae bacterium. GTDB lineage: Bacteria > Bacteroidota > Bacteroidia > Bacteroidales > SZUA-534 > GH45. Next base: position 10,176 of record JAQICC010000047.1, on the reverse strand, counting down.
TAAAATTGTAACTTTTTCCCCTAAATTCGTCTAAGCTATATTGAAAAAAATTACTCACAATTTCATATACATATGAATATATTACAATCAATTAGTGTAAACAAGCAATTTGCTAACCACAAAGCCCTACATAATGTGAACATTGATGTTCCAACGGGTAAAATATTCGGGCTCTTGGGTCCGAATGGCGCAGGAAAAACAACATTAATACGTATTATAAATCAAATTACCGGACCCGATTCAGGTCAGATTCTTTTCAAAGGACGTCAGCTAGAAAGTAACGATGTTCAAAACATAGGATATTTACCTGAAGAACGCGGGCTTTATAAAAAAATGAAAGTTGGTGAACAGGCTATTTACCTTGCACGACTTAAAGGTTTATCGCGTAACGATGCCATTAAAAAACTTAAGTTTTGGTTCGAAAAATTTGAAATTCAACCTTGGTGGGATAAAAAAGTGGAAGAACTTTCGAAAGGAATGCAGCAAAAAATTCAGTTTGTTGTAACCATTTTACATGAACCGGAATTGCTTATTTTTGATGAACCATTTAGCGGCTTTGATCCCATTAATGCCAATTTAATGAAAAACGAAATCCTTAATCTAAAAGAAAACGGGAGTACTATAATTTTTTCCACGCATAATATGGCTTCAGTTGAAGCAGTGTGTGATAACATAGCTTTAATTAATAATTCGGTAAAAATATTAGATGGTGGTGTAGATGAGATCAAACAAAATTTCAAAAGCAATTTAATCGAATGTCAATATAATGGCGATTTTCAAAGGGTGAGTGCATTAATTGAAGGGAAAATTAATATTATTGAGCATAGACAAAATCATACAACCCATTATTTAAAGGGTGAACTGAACCAAACAAACAATGAGTTTGTAAGCTTAATTTTACCTGAAGCTACATTAACTTCTTTTAACGAGGTAGTGCCAAGCATGGATGACATTTTTATTAAAGTAGTTGAAAACGATAAATAATTAAAGTACCAATACTGTTAAACGCCTGCCTTTATTTGGCAAATAGTTTTATGTTAGTAGAGCAAAAAAGATCAATTATGAGTAAAATAGCAATAATAATATCACGAGAGTATGTTACAAGGGTTCGGAAGAAATCATTTTTAATAATGAGCATTGTTGGACCCATTCTGTTTGCCGGCTTAATGATTGGACCCGCTTGGTTAGGGCAAATGGAAGATACAGAAGAAAAGATTATTGCTGTTGCCGATAGTACTCATTTATTTATTGGAGAATTTCCTGAAACAGAATATATTAAGTTTGATTATCTTCCCACTGCAGACATTCAAAAAACGAAAGATCAGTTTTATAATAGTCCATATTATGCCATTTTATATATCAACAAAACAGTTATAAATCAGAATATTGGGGACGATAATACATCCTACGTTCAGCTGTTTTCTGATAAATCGCCCAGCTTAGGTGTGCAAATGCATATTTCAAATGCAATTGAAAAAAGGCTAGAACGTGATAAGTTAAAAACCTTTGGCATTGAAGAGCGTGTATTGAAGTCAATTAAATCGAATGTAAAGGTAAAATCGGTTAAGCTTTCTAAAACAGGAGAAGAGAAAGAGAATAACTTTACTTTAGCAATGATAATAGGGTATATTGTTGGTTTTATGATATATTTTACCATTTTTTTTAGTGGATCGCAAGTTATGCGCGGAGTTATTGAAGAGAAAACCAACAGAATTATCGAAGTAATTATATCATCGGTAAAACCCTTTCAATTAATGATGGGAAAAATTATTGGTGTTGGACTTGTTGCACTTACTCAATTTGCATTGTGGGGCTTATTAACTGTAGCTCTTTATGCTGTTACGGTGCCCATACTAATGCCCGATGTTGTTAAAATGCAACAAAGTGTACAGGTGGAAAACTTTGGTGAATCGGGCAGTGAATTAAATGCACAGGCTCCGGTAAACGATGAAATGACAAGCGAAATTAAAGAAATGTTGGGAGCATTAAGTGCGATTAATTTTGGGATTGTAATTGGTAGTTTTATATTCTTTTTCTTGGGTGGTTATTTTCTTTATGCAGCTATGTTTGCGGCTATAGGTTCGGCAGTTGATAGCGAAACCGATACCCAACAATTCATGCTACCCGTCACGCTGCCCATGATTTTCGCCATAATAGTTATGGTGAATATTGTTCAAAATCCAGAAAGTCCTCTAGCCTTTTGGTTCTCTATAATTCCGTTTACATCACCCATTGTAATGATGGCACGTATTCCGTTTGGGGTTCCTTATTCGCAAATTATTTTATCGGCAGTAATATTGGTAATTACATTTATTACATTTACATGGTTGGCAGCCAAAGTTTACCGTACGGGTGTTTTAATGTATGGTAAAAAAACGAGTTGGAAAGAAATGTGGAAGTGGTTGCGTTATAGTAATTAGTTTGCCCATAAAGTCTGACATCTTTTCCGAATCAAGTTCGGAAAAGGCTGTTATGCTAGTCATAAAACCGGTCATCCAGATGTTTCAATCGGGACTCCCTATTTTTATGACTTCGCATCCCGAAAGTTTTCGGGATTGATCTCAAACTTTCTGAATCAAACACCGATTTTTTGGAAGGAAATTTATGATTTTAACTGATTATCAAAATATTAACGAGTCCCATTTTTACAGAATTCTCAGGGTGCTAATTTTAATCGTTTATTAGTGAAAAATTATTAAGAAGATGAAATTCGGAGTAATTGACTTAGGCACCAACACATTTAATATATTAATTGTTGAGCATACAGCAGGCAAACCTATGCAGCTACTTCTTAACAAACAATCAGCAGTTATGCTTGGTAGCGATGGTTTGGATAAAGGTTATATTTCAAATAAAATTTTTAACCGAGCCTTTGCTGTGCTAAGCAATTTTAGGAGATTGTTAAATGAGTTTAAATGTGAGGAATTCGTAGCATTTGGTACTTCGGCTATTCGATCGGCTAAAAATTCTACTGAATTTATAAGCAAAGTATCAAGCGAATTAAATATTAATATTGAATCTATTTCGGGTGATCAGGAAGCTGAATATATTTACCTTGGGGTGAAACGAGCTGTTGAATTTGCTGATGAAAATTACCTTATACTTGATATTGGTGGTGGAAGCAACGAGTTTATTATTGCCAATAAAAACCTCTTGCTATGGAAATATAGTTTTCCTTTAGGTGTTGCACGTTTGCTTGAAAAATTTCAACCTAGCGACCCTGTTTCAGACGAAGAGATAAAAAATATTAAGAGTTACCTAGAAAAAGAATTGGATTTGTTAAGGGAAGCTCTTATAAAATATCCTGTTACCAAGTTGGTGGGTTCTTCAGGTGCTTTTGATAGTTTTGTTGCAATAATTGCACATGAAAAATCCGGAATGGCATTGCCAGAGCTAGTGGTAACATCGCTAATGTCGCTAAACGAATTTGATACCTTATATAATATGATAGTGAAAACATCGCATGAAGATCGATTAATTATACCGGGACTTGATTCAATTCGGGTAGATACAATTGTTATGGCTTCTATTTTCACCCATTTCACTGTTGAGTTTTCAGGTGCAAATGAAATAATTCAATCGGCCTATTCTCTTAAAGAAGGAGTGGCTGCCCAATATTTTTATTAGTGACTGCAATAAAACTTTCGTTTTTTTTAAGTTTTGATAAGAAAGGGTCAAAGAATAGGCTTTCGAAGTATTTGGCGTTTTCTTGCAAAAACTAATTAATTTTATAATTTGCAATAGTTATAATTGGTGCAATTTTTGATTTACCGAACCATCTAAAAAATATATAGCATGTCTAAAATACTAGTAGTCGACGACGAAAGAAGTATCAGAAATACCTTAAAAGAGATATTAGAATACGAGAAACATGAAGTGGTTTTAGCCGAGGATGGAATACAAGGGCTTGATATGCTTAATAAGGATAGTTTTGAGGTTTTGTTGCTTGATATAAAAATGCCCGAAATAGATGGTATTGAAGTTCTTGAAAAAGTAGTGGTTGATTATCCCGAAATGCAAGTTGTTATGATATCGGGTCATGGGAATGTAGATACGGCGGTAAAAGCAGTAAAAATAGGTGCCTATGATTTTATTGAAAAACCATTAGACTTAAACAGACTTTTACTTACTATTAGAAATGCGACCGATAGAACTCAGCTTATTAATGAAACAAAAACGCTGAGAAAAAAAATTAGTAAAAAGTATGATTTAATTGGGGAGTCGGAAGCCATAACGCAAATAAAACAAATGATTGATAGGGTAGCAACTACCGATGCTCGCGTACTGATTACAGGTAAAAATGGAACAGGGAAAGAGGTTGTTGCACGTTGGATACACGGAAATAGCAATAGATCAAATGCACCTTTTGTTGAGGTTAATTGTGCGGCTATACCATCCGAATTAATAGAAAGTGAGCTATTTGGTCATGAGAAAGGGGCCTTTACTTCAGCAATTAAACAACGAAAAGGAAAATTTGAACAAGCCGAAAAGGGGACAATTTTTTTAGATGAAATAGGCGACATGAGTCTTTCAGCACAAGCTAAAGTATTAAGAGCTTTGCAAGAGAATAAAATTTCACGTGTTGGAGCAGATAAAGACATTAATGTTGATGTTAGGGTAGTTGCGGCAACGAATAAAAACCTTGTAGAAGAGATTAAAGCGAACCGATTTCGCGAAGACTTGTATCATCGGCTAAGTGTTATATTAATACATGTGCCATCGTTGAACGACAGGTTGGATGATATTCCATTACTTGCCGAGCATTTTATTTCTCAAATTTGCGAGGAATATGGTTCACCAAAAGTTGAAATTACAGAAGATGCTTTGGCGGAATTGAGTAAAATAAATTGGACTGGCAATATTCGTGAATTTAGAAATGTTATAGAGCGTTTGTTAATACTATGCGAGGACCGAATTGAAAAGGATGACGTTACTAAATTTGCTCAACCGATTGGGGGTAAAAGCTAAGTAGAATCTGTAATACATAATTTCTACGATTTTCAGAATTCGCTCATTAATTGAATTTAATTGCTTTTGCCGGACTTATTTTTGTAATTAGGTATGAAGGTATAATCATCATGGCAATGGTTAAAACTAAAGTACCTACATTTAAATAAACTAAGTGCAATGCTTTTAGGTTAATGGGCACTTTGTCAATGTAATATGTAGCTTCATCGAGTGGAACAATACCAAATTTGTATTGTACAATGCAAATTATAATGCCAATTACATTTCCCCAAAGCAAGCCCTTTGAAATTAAAAAGCCACTTTGGTAAAGAAATATTTTTCTTATTCGCCAATTATTATAGCCCAACCCTTTTAGCAGGCCGATCATACTAGTACGTTCAAGTATTAATATTAATAGTCCCGAAATCATGTTAAAGCCTGCAACAATGAGCATTAATGCTAAAATTATCCAAACATTAATGTTCTGAAGGTTCAACCAATCGAATATTTGAGGATATAATTGTTTAATATTGGCAACTTTTAGGCGTGCGCCATCATCAGCAAAATGATATCCTGCAATTTCGAAAACACTATCGGTCAAAGCACTTATTTGGTCATAATCGTCAATTATAATTTCGTAACCACTAACCTGATCAGGTTCCCATCCGTTTATTCTTTGTAGGTGCCGCAGATCAACCAATGCAAAAGCTTTGTCAAAGTCTTCAATACTGGTTTTGTAAATACCATTTATTTTAAAGGAGCGCATTCTTGGCGGATCTTGAACAAAGTAAACGGTTAGTTTATCGTTTAAATTTAATTGCAGCAAATTTGCAATACGCTCCGAGATTAGAATTTTATTTGATTTTGCACTGTCACTTAATTCAAAAACCTCCCCTTCAACCAAACATTTTTCAAAAAAACCCCAATCATATTCTTTATCAACACCTTTTAAAATTACAGCTTGTATATTTTCTTTGGTTTTAATAATACCCGATTTTGTTATAAAAACTTGTGAATGTTTAATTCCGGGTATACTGTTCAAAAGAGGTTGTGATAATTGTTTGCGATTTATAGGGAGTGTTTCGTACGATCGGTTCGAGTCAAAATTAGTTACCTGAATATGCGATCCGAATCCAATAACTTTGCTCGATACTTCATTTTTAAACCCTGTAATTATGGCTACCGAAAGAATCATAACAGCTAGCCCCAGAGCAATTCCAAAAACAGCAATTTTTACAATAGGACCCGATATTTGCTTGGCACCTTCTTGGGTTTGTGTAATTTTTTTTGCTATAAAAAATTCGGCATTCAAAATTGCTTTGTTTTTGGTTCGCAGCAAATGTAGTAAAACTTCAATCAAAAGAGTAAAATGCCTTGGCTAAATATTGTACAATCTCAAGCTAAAACTTTAAGAAAATTTATTCTATATTGTGAAGAAAAACTACGGGGCAACAACTATGCTAAATGACGGTTTTAAAGAGCAGGGACTCAGACAACAATTGGTAAAAGAAATTATAAAAAAGGGGATAAAAAGCAGCAAAGTTATTGATGCAATTGCTAAAATCCCGCGCCATATGTTTATGGATAGTGCCTTTGTAAATTTTGCCTATGTTGATAAAGCTTTTCCAATAGGTAGTGGCCAAACCATTTCGCAACCCTATACGGTAGCCTTTCAAACGGAACTTTTAGATATTAAGAGAGGGGACAAAGTACTTGAGATTGGCACAGGTTCAGGATATCAAACTGCCATATTGTTAGAAGTGGGTGCAAAAGTATTTTCCATTGAACGCCAGCGTGAATTGTTTTTAAAAGCGCAGCAATTTTTACCAAAAATGGGCTATAATCCCCAGTTTTTTTTGGGCGATGGTTACATCGGAAAACCTACCTATGGACCTTTTGATAAAATATTAATTACAGCAGGGGCTCCCTCGGTGCCAGAGAAGCTAATTGAACAATTAAAAGTTGGAGGTCTTATGGTAATTCCACTTGGTGAAAAAACTCAAATCATGATTCGATTGACAAAACTTGAAGACGGGTCGTTAAAAGAAGAAAGATTTGAAGAATTCTCCTTTGTGCCAATGCTTAAGGGTACAGCTTTAGACAAATAAAAAAAACCGCCATTAAGATGGACGGTTTTTAAGAGTATTCTGCTTAATTATATTTTAATTTCCTTCGTTGCTTAAAAATTTTATTCGCATTAATCTAATGTATTCTTCTGTATACTCATCTTCACCTAGTTCTTTTACAGCCTCTTCAATCGATTCGCTTTCAGCCTCTTCTTTAAAGTACTCGTAAATTTCATCTTGATGATCCTGATCAAGAACTTCATTAATATAGTAATCAATATTTAATCGGGTACCTGAATAAACAATTGCTTCAATTTCTTTAAGCAATGTATCCATTTCAATACCTTTAGAACTGGCAATGGTGTCAAGCGATACTTTTCGGTCAATACTTTGAATAATATGAACTTTTAAGCCCGATTTGTTTACTACTGACTTAACAACCATGTCAACAGGTCGATCAATTTCATTTTCATCAACGTAGTTTTTAATCAAACTACAGAATTCCTTACCATAACGCTTTGCTTTACCGGCACCTACTCCAGTCATATTTTGCATTTCATCAAGGGATACCGGATAATTAATGGCCATATCTTCAAGCGATGGATCTTGGAAAAGAACAAAAGGAGGAAGCCCCTTTTCTCTGGCCATGCGTTTTCTTAAATCCTTGAGCATTGCAAATAAATTCGGATCGGCTGAACCACCTCCCCCTTGAGGCATTGCATCAACTTCCTGCTGTTCATAGTCATGATCCTTAATTAGCATAAACGACACGGGATTCTTCAAAAATTCATGTCCTTTTTCAGTAACCTTTAAAAGGCCGTAGTTTTCAATATCTTTCTTTAGAATTTTGGCTATGAGTGCATGGCGAATAACCCCACTCCAAAATTTCATATCCTTTTCTTTTCCTAATCCAAATTCAGGAATATTATGATGCTTGTATGATTTAATTTCATAATTATCGTCACCACATAATACATGGGCAATATGGTCTGCTTTAAAGTATTCATTTACAGCCAATACTACTTGTATTAACTTTACAACCTCATTTTTACCTTCGAACTGTTCTTTGGGATTTAAACAATTATCGCAAGTATTACAATTGTCTTGTGTATACTCTTCACCAAAATAATGGAGTAAATGTTTTCTTCGGCAAAGAGCTGACTCAGCATACGAAACAGTCTCAAGCAATAAATGTCTTCCAATTTCTTGTTCGGCAACAGGCTTGCCTTGCATAAATTTTTCTAGCTTCTGAATATCTTTGTATGAGTAAAAAGTAATACATTTTCCTTCGCCACCATCTCTGCCGGCACGGCCTGTTTCCTGGTAGTACCCTTCTAAACTTTTAGGTATATCGTAATGAATAACAAATCGCACATCAGGTTTGTCAATGCCCATTCCAAAGGCAATGGTAGCAACAATTACATCAACATCCTCCATCAAAAACTTATCCTGATTCCCAGAACGGGTTGTTGAATCCATGCCTGCGTGGTAAGCTAAAGCATTTATACCATTAACTTGTAGTGTTTCAGCAAGTTCTTCAACTTTTTTTCTACTTAAACAATATATAATACCCGATTTACCAGGGTTGTCTTTTACAAGCTTAATTATTTCTTTTGCAGCATTACTTTTGGGTCTTATTTCATAATATAAATTAGTACGGTTAAACGACGATTTAAATACATCAGCACCTATCATACCAAGATTTTTCTGAATATCGTTCTGTACCTTTGGCGTAGCAGTGGCTGTTAAAGCAACAATTGGTGCTTTACCAATTTGTTCTACAATAGGCCTTATTCGTCGGTATTCAGGTCTAAAATCATGACCCCATTCTGAAATACAGTGAGCCTCGTCAATTGCATAAAAAGAAATTTTTATTTGTTTTAAGAAATTTATATTGTCTTCTTTAGTAAGCGATTCAGGAGCAACATAGAGCATTCGGGTTTTTCCGTCTAGAATATCCGTTTTAACTTTTGTTATTTCAGCCTTTGAAAGCGATGAGTTTAAAAAATGGGCAATACCATCTTCTTCACTGAAACCACGCATAGCATCTACCTGATTTTTCATTAGAGCTATAAGGGGTGAAATAATTATTGCAGTTCCTTCATTTATAACTGCAGGCAACTGATAGCATAGTGATTTTCCTCCGCCAGTAGGCATTAGTACAAATGTATCGCGTCCAGCCAACAAATTTTTTATAATAGCCTCCTGATTCCCTTTGAAGGTATTAAATCCAAAATGTTTTTTTAAATAATCAGTTAATTCCATAATACAACACTTTCCATCCTTTAATAGGAATCCAAATTATTTTTATTGGATTATGATTGTTTATCTAAAATTAATAAAAAAAATGAAATAATAACAACCCTTTTTTGATTATGTGGAAGGATACCTCAATTTTATTCAAAAGATATATTTAATAGTTTGATATATAGCCATTAAAACAAAAAATTATTGTTTAAATAAAACTCATATTATTGAGTTATGGTTGTAAATGATGTTTGAAATTGAATTTTTACCTACATATTTTACAGAAAAATATAAAAGCGGCCTAAGAAGATAAGTTTTATTTATTGCAAAAGAGTAATTTCTCCATAGGAACTGACAAGAAAAAACCTAATCAGTTAGCCCTATTCTTTTTGCTTCTAATGGCGTTAAATAATCATTGCGTAACTAGTAGAGCGGTCATAAATTAACATCACATATTTGTTTATCTTTTTTCTTTATGATACCTTAAAAATATTAATCGTAGCTACGGTTATGCTTGCAAATTTTGCCTTTCCTAAAGAAAAAATCTTAAACAAATACAATGCAATACTAATTCAAGAATGCTCTACTAAGCTATGTGCAGATTATTTGCTTTATTAGAAACAAAAATAATTAGGTTCTACTACCAATTTTGTGGGTAATCAATATTTTTAACAAATGGTCTCTCCTTATTTTTTCTTTTTCTTGATAAAAAGAAACAAAAATCAACCGAAATTTCCGAATTATGATAATTTGATTTAGCTTAATTGTTTGACTATTCTATCTCATGAATGTGCAAACATTACACCTAAGTTGAGCGATTCGAACAAAGTGAAGAGGCGCTTTACTTAGGTATAACCCTCCCGACCTCCGGTACGGGACAGGCTGACCTAGGAATTGTTGGTTTTCACATTTTGAG
>JAQICC010000449.1 GCA_027858735.1 Salinivirgaceae bacterium | reverse complement strand
CCCTAGGATTTAAGCACAGACCTTTCGTTAGAAAAACAAAAGTAGTGACCCAAATGTAAAAATACGAAATGCAATGCGCTGACATTGTGGTTGTTACAGATATCTATTTGCAAGTTGGGTTAAAACCTAATGGCAAACTATTTTGCCTGACACATATATATCCCGCTGCCGCACGATTGCATCGTGTGGCATGTGATTAAGAAAGGTTGCAACTAAAACAAAAAGCTAATTTTATAACCAGCAACTAAAACTAGTGATTAATTGCTTAAGATATTTCAAAACCTGTTTTTTCTTTCAATTTGGGCAGGTTTTATCAGTTCTTTTGCCTTGTTTATTATTTGTTAGGTAGTGACCACGCGATACAATCGCGCGGAAACTTTCTGTAATAATTATAAATTTTGTAAACCAAATTAGTTATTAATGAGCATAAATTATTCAAACGAATGATGGTGAGGCTATTCGAAATAAAATAGTTAATATGAAAACATTTTATAACGAACAAAAGCCCAAGAATAAATCCTGAGCTTCCTATATAAATTTCACGTATTACTATTTAAATCTACTGCTGTTCAAAGTAATATTTAAAGCTGCTATTTTCCCATTTCTGCTGAAAATATCATTACTTAACGCTGCTGACAAAGATAGACCATCAATCCTTTCTTTTGATCCGCTATTTAAGCTAACTTCTATTCCATCGGAATCGGAAAGCTTATATTCAACCGCTACTCCACAATAGGTAAATTCTAATGTTTCTCCATTAATAAATTCCTCTTTTCGCAATAATACAGGATTAATCGATATTTTGCCATCCTCAATAATAAAACCCAGTTCACCAAAACGACCAATTAAATCTTCTTTAACTTGGCCAGTCATACCTGGTTGTTGCACCCCTGCAAAACCCGGAGTATGAGAATATGGATCGATTGGAAATGCACCATAATCAGCAGGATTTTTATTTACACCAATTCCTGCACGTATATTATAATAATGCTCACGAAGTTTGTCTATTACCACTGGTGAATCGCCCTTATTTACAGCATTAAAGTAGTTTTCTTGTACGACTAACAACAATTTTGAAACCATATGCCAATAAATGCTGCCAAGACCTTCATACTTAAAGAATGTTCCAGAGCGCCCTGTAAATTCTCGGTGGCTAAAAGCATCGAAATAGATACTGCAAATTTCTTCAATTTCTGTAGCAGAAAGATCATTTTTAACTTCTAAAATTTCTTTCAATTGATTCGCATTTTTAATAAGACCATTAAAATGAATCACTCCATTAATATCTTTTTCTATAATGGAAGTATTGCCAACTTCTAGCTGCTTAACTAAATAAGCAGAAGCATTTACTTTATCGGCAGAAATATTGTTCTTTTCTAAAAATGCAGGAAGTTCTTTATTCGGATAAAGTGTGTAGCTATTTTGATCGGCACGGTACATGCCACTTTTTCTTAGAGAATCAAGTACATCAAGTACTTCGTTTGAGTTTAACAAACCGGCACCTAATAATGCTACCTGTCCCTCAAGCATATCAGTTAAATTCAATACAGCAACACCATCAGCCTTAAAGTCGATTAAATTATAGGAATGGAATAATCCGTTTTCTTTTTTATTGCTTTTAATGGTGCGATCTAAGAATTCTAATACGGTATCAAAAAAAGCATTAACATGGGTAGTTTTTAAAGCGTCAAATTTATTTGTAAAACCATTTTTATACAAATTATTTCTGTATTTGGTTCCAGCTAAACCAAGCTCATCAACCATTTTCTTACGAAGGCGCTCGGTGCAATTCGTATTCACTTCTTTACTGCTGGCAAAAATTTTATTTAAGGCAATAAAAAATGCGTTCACTTCAGTTGAGACATCAAAAGATTCGTGACCCGATTTAACCAGCAATTCTTTTAAAAAACGAACATACCTGCGCATATAATAAACTGTAACCATTGATAAGCCATAGCCTACCAAAGCATTATTGGCATCGTTCCATTCCGGACGCTGGGTATTTAACCAAATACCGCCATTGGGTACAAAGTTGCTTAGTTTAGCAAATAAAGGCACCAATAACTTCTCAGCTAAATTAGCCTTATAAGGCGATTCGTCTGAACCAAAAACAATTTTACCATCGGCCCCGAATTTTTTGAAACGCGATCCTACAGTCGCCTCCAATTCATCATCATAAACAATGGTATCGTAAGGGTTTTTTACAATATCATTATACCCTTTGATACGATAGGGTACATTGGCATAAACAAATATTTTTTCGTTTAATAATTCTGCTAATTTACCAGAATGGAATTTGTCAGAAACTTCTAAAAGTTTTTGCAAGTAAATGATTTGATGATCACCCCAATATCCAATATTCGACCAAGGATCTTCAGGATCTAGAATTTCCCAATCGATTCCATTTTTGGTTACACGATAAGGGTTATATCCATCAACTGTTGATGCATTTACAAATTTTGCAATAATACCTTCAACATAATGAGGAAACGAGTATGATAATGCTTCCCAATTTTGGAAAATATCGCGCCAGTTTCCTTGATAATTAAGTTTCTTGCTGCCATCCTCCTTTTTTACATCAATTTGGAAGAAATTCCACGGACGACTGGGGTCACCATGACGGCGACTAAATGTAAGCGGTAAATACTCCATGGCAATACGAACAAAATCGGCATCGTTTGTAGCCTTAGCCTGATCTAATAAGCTTGTATAGCTTAAATCATTTGGTAAGTTATTTAAAAAATTTGCATGATTCTTATAAACAACAGAGTTGATACTTTCAACATATTCAATAAAATCGTTTTTAGGTACCTGGTAATTATTATAGTAGATACCTCCTCGCATAATATTAAACATAGTGTTCGATAAATGGCGATACGAACTCAACTCATCAGCTGTTGATTGTATACCGTCGGCATTGGCTATAAGTTCATTTAAGATAGTTGTTCCTTCATCAATGTTGCTATTCAAATCATGGCTTAACTTTGGTTTGTTAGCTAAATCTTTCATTAGTTTTACCACCTGCGAATGATTTTGACTCACCTCTGCAATTATTTGCCATGAATATTTTTGACCTGCCGCTAAATTAAATTCTGATTTAATAAGGTAAGCTCCCCTTCTACCCTTCATGCTTTGTTCTGTGCTTAGCTCTTCTCCTCTTTTAAAAGCATCCAATTGCTTCTCCGAAAAAAGGTAGTTTTGCACGGCTAATCCATTGTTCCATACCACAGTCGCTTTTAAAGCTTCGCTGGGTTCAGCCTTATCTGTTAAAATTGAACTTAGCGTATAAATACTCAGCCCTAAATTTTCAATAAGTTCACATTTTTTATAGCCATCAACCAGAGTACTCATGCTTGATTGTAATCCGGTGGTAACACCATAAGGTAAAATATTACGTAAGCCATCCACAACCTCTACATTTATTGCTTCTTCCGCTTGATTACTCAGCCATGTTTCTTTTACAAAACCATATTTATCGCTGTTTTTCCATGCATAACCAAATGATAGTTGCAACGTTTCATTTACCTCTTCAAAAATTACTTTATTACCAAGTACATTTTTATAAATGTTTCTTTTAAGGGTATATGCACCTTTAAAGTTATCAGTAAATGGTTGCCATAAATAGTTTTTATCATCTTTTAAAATAATAAATACGCTTAATGGCCCTGCTGTATCCTTTGAGTCATGTATTTTATCGTCGGTATAATATGGGAAAAGTGAATTTTCGCGATCTTTTCTACCACAGGTTAATCCTCCGTTCGATGATAAAAACATCCAATGATCTGAATCACTTGTAATTGTCATGAAAAAAGGATTCATGTTATCGTAGTTCGATATCTTATAATACTTTTCTCCTTCAAAATCGATTAACTGACCTTCTACTTTAGGAGTGTCAGTGTTTAATGGCGTTGTGCCTGCAAATATTTTTTTCATAATTTTATTTTTTTTCCACGAATTACACTAATTAACACGAATGTATTTTGTCGTAATGAATCGTATATTTTACTGAAAAATAGTTCTGTATAATTCAGTTTAAATTTTAGTTATATAAATAAAAGCGCACATTTTTATCAGCTACTTTTAAAGTAAAATATCCAGGTTCAGCTATCCATTTATTATTTCTATCAACAAACATTAAATCTTTAACTGATAATTCAAAATTTACTTTTTTTGATTCATTTGGCTCCAATTCAACTTTTGTAAAACGTTTAAGTTGTTTTACTGCAGGTGAAATGGTTGCTACCTCATCTGAAACAAACAGCAAAGCAGCTTCCTTGCCTTTAACTTCACCAGTATTGGTTATTTCAAATTCAATAGTAAGCTTATCGCTCATTGAAACAGAATCAGAGCTGATTGTAATATCTGAATATTCAAATGTGGTATAGCTTAGTCCGTATCCAAATTCATATTGAGGTGTAAAACCTTTTAATCCAAAGTTTACATCGCGTTCATCAGAAAGTTGATGATCGTATGTCCAAATACCCCCAGAATGTTGTGGATACGTATAAGGTAATTTACCACTTGGACTAACATCGCCATACAATGTATTTGCTATAGCTTTACCACCTTCGTTACCTGGTAAAAATGCCATTAAAATTCCATCGGCCAAAGGCTCAATTCTGCGAATAATACGCGGACGACCTTGTACCATTACCAAAACCACAGGCTTGCCTGTTGCTGCAAGTTGTTTAACCATTTCTAATTGAATATCTGGTAAATCCAATTCATCAATATCGCTTGGTTTTTCGGTTGACGGTTTTTCACCTATACATGCCACAATAACATCTACATTTCTAGCTTTTTTAACAGCCTCAGCTATAAAATTTCCATCAACATAACCACTTCCTTGAGCAAAGGTTACATGACTTGCTCCTATTTTTTCTTGAACAGCTTGAAGAATGGTTAATTTATCTAAATCATTAAATTTTGTTTCTTGTCCCGACCATGTGCGCGACCACCCACCATTTAAATAATTAAGAGAATTAGAGGCAACTCCAGTTATTAAAACTTTTGAATTTTTATTAAGAGGCAAAATATCGTCTTTATTTTTCAACAAAGTCAATGTTTCTTCAGCAATAGCTAGATTTAAACTATCCGATTTTGCAGAAGCAAATTCGGTATATTCGTGTTCTTCGAACATAGTATCATCAAAAATACCAGCCTTGTGTTTTACATATAGGATGCGACGTACTGCATCATCTATTCTGCTCATGGGTACTTCGTCATCTTCAACCAAACTTATTAAATGCTTGGCAAAACTAGCATCATAGGGTTCCATACACATATCTAAGCCTGCCAGCACACTCATTTTAACAGCTTCACGCTCGTTTGCTGCCACTTTGTGCACACTCACTAAATTATCAATATCATTCCAATCAGAAATTACGAATCCTTTAAAGTTTAATTCCTCTTTTAATAGCTTAGTAATAAGTTTATGATCAATATGTGATGGTACTCCGTTCATTGCTCCTGAAGAAATCATAATATTAAGTAGACCATTCTCGATAGCAGTTTTAAACGGGGGTAAGAGAACTTGTCTCAAATAATTTTCAGACATTACAACTGGGGCCCTATCTTTTCCGTTATACGATGCCCCATAACCTAAAAAGTGCTTGGCACACGAAACTGTTTTATTGTAAGCTGCAGGATTATCACCTTGGGCACCTTCCAACATAGCAACTCCCATTTGTTCAACTACATAAGTATCCTCACCAAAACTTTCATAAATCCTTCCCCACATTGTATGACGAGCTACATCTAAATCGGGAGCAAAATTCCAGGGAATTGCACTAGCTTTAAGTTCGTATGAGGTAACTTCGGCCATTTGTTTTGCCAAAGCAGTATTAAAAGATGCTGCTACATTAATTTCATGCGGAAACAATACAGATCCAGCTGTATAATTTGCTCCATGTGCAGCATCAATACCATAAAGTACAGGAATACCTAAACGGGTTTCGGTTTTTACTATTTTTTGAATTTTGCTAATATAGTAGCGCCACTGTTTTGTTGAAGGTGGAAAAGTACTTAAGTTTTGAACAGAACCAGCCCCATATTTAACCAGTATTTCCTGAACTTTTGCCGAATCGAAAACCAATGAATCTCTTGTAGAATAAAATGGACCCTTTAGCAAAGAAGACATACCTACATTAAGCATTTGCCCTACTTTTTCCTGTAAAGTCATTTGTGCTAATAATGCATCTACTTTGTCATAAGTCTCTTGATCTGTATTATCTTTTTGTACTTGAGCATTATTACATGATTCAAATAAAAAAAGAGCTACAATGGCAATTATTACAGAAATGTTTTTTGTCTTCATTAGTTAAATATTGGTGGCAATTTATATAATTTCATTTTAGCTTTCTATTTGCACTGCTTTGGATTATCTAAATAAACCCGGGACTATATCCCGGGCTATTTTAACAAGCCTTTTTAGCGTGTTTTTTATGCTATTTACTCTTCAACAAAAAACGGAATATTTGCAGTACCTGCATTTCCATTAATATCGGTAACATAAACAAATAAGCGATATGCACCAGTATCGGGAGTTTGAATTTCTACCTTACTTTCCAATTCCTTATGAAAAATTGTTTTTGGTCTATTTTCAAAATCTCCACCCCAACCATGATCGTTTGATTCTGGAATAATCTCCCAAGTAAAAGTCAAAGTATCAGATTCGTGGTTTGTATAATAAACTTCGGCATTAAATTCTTGTCCCTTCTTTAATTTGATATTATCGTATGCTGTTTTTCCTTCTAAACGAAACGAATCAACTGAAGGACATCTATCTGATGGCCATTCTCCAGTCCATAATTTTTGCATAACATCAACAGTCTCAGTTTTTGCTCCATTTTCAAGAAACATTCCATACCAAGTAGGTGTACGTTCCTGTTTTTGTCCCCACAAGAAAACATACGATCCCATACAGTTTACTGGATCAGCCTCTATAGCAACCTTATAACGATGTGCAAACGCTTCTGCTTTTTCACTACTTGTTTGTTCAATCGCAACATCCCATTCGGTGCGCGCTACTTCCCAATGACCAGTTGCTCCCCATTCTGTTACTAAATATGGACCTTCATAACCAGCATCGGCAATGCGTTTTTGAAGATTTACAATATCGCCATACATTTGAATGCATAAGAAATCAACATCTGTACAATTTTCATTTATGTACTCAACATCTCTTTTGCCAATTCCAGCTAAAGTGAACGTTGTTGGGTGATTGGCATCAATTTCATGAATAATTTTAGAAATTTCCTCTACAGCATCATACACTTTCAAATTTTCGGCTCCAAGATTAATTTCATTTCCAATTATCCAGCCTAACAATGCCGGATGATCTTTATATTTTTTTACAACATTAATAATTGAATCACGCTGGGCCGCCACAAATACTTCATCATTATAGTCATATCCATGACGCTCACGACCAAATGAAATTCCCATCAATACCTTTAAGTTATTCTTTTGTGCTTCATCTAAAACAGAAGCTTCAGTCGGACGAATATCCTGATCCATCCAGGTTCTAATAGAATTTCCCCCACTAGCTGCTACTGCAGCAACATCGCCACCTTCACAACCTGCTCCTAAAATATAAAACTCTTTACCGTCAACATATAATCTGTTTTGACCTTTGTCATTTTGTTTCATTTCAACCTTTGCAGGTCCTTCAACTTTATTACTTTTGCATGAAGTAAACATAGCTAAACCAAGTGCAAGTAATACAATACTAATTTTCATAATAACAGGTTTAAAATCAAAAATAAATTCATAAATTTTAAAAGTAAATTAGAATTTATGAATTTTTTTTGAGCATTTATTTAATATTTTCTAATGTCTCATTAAATTAACTTCAAGCTCTTCTAACGATTGACCTTTCGTTTCGGGAACAAACTTAAGAGTAAATAATAATGTTATTACTCCAAATACAGCAAACACAGCAAAGGTTCCAGCTGTTCCTAATACCTCTAACTCTACAGGGAAAATAGTAGCAACCATAAAACTTACTATTGAGTTCCATGTACCAACAATTGATATCATTAAACCACGGTGTCTGTTAGGGAAAATCTCAGATAACAATGCCCACATAACAGGTCCTAATGAAATAGCGAATGAAGCTACATAAAAAATTAAAGCTATGAGTACTAACATTGCATTCATTGAAATTGAATTTTGAAGAATATTACTTTTAAATAGATTATAGTTTGTCGAACCTATTTTTTCTTCAACAACATCAAAGAATTTAACTTCACTTGTATATTCTTGACCAACCATTTCGGCTAGCCCTGCTTCGAATAAGGCAAGGTCTTTCCCTTTTTCTTCACTAGTTTTGACTGATTCTACAATTTCATACACTTTATCGCTGGTAACTTTATAGGTAGCACCATTAAAAGCAAATGCTGCTAAAGAAAGTGATAAAGTAATACCTATCGAACCAATTATCAATAATGGTTTACGACCAAGTTTATCAATTAAAAACATGGCAACAATAGTAAAGGCAACATTTGTAATACCAAGAATTGCTGCTTGAATAAATGCCGAATCCTGAGCTCCGCCAGCCATACCAAAAATCATTGGTGCGTAATAGAATATAGCATTAATACCCGTAATTTGCTGTAAGAAAGCTATACCAAATCCAATAATTAAAATAGTTGACATGCTTTTAGAGAATATTTCTCTAAAGCTGCTCTTTCCTGAATCAGATTTTTGTGTATTCTTAACAATTTCAGCATGAACCTCTTCTGCATAATCCTCACCGCCAATTCTTGCTAATACTTTTTTGGCTTCATCGTGTCTGCCCTTCATTGCTAACCAACGAGGACTTTGAGGAACAAAAAACAATAAGAGAAAATAAGCAACTGCGGGAATAGCACCTACACCTAACATCCAACGCCAGTTCATGGTAGGATCTATTACATTTTTTAAAATATAATAATTAGAGAAATAAGCAATTGAAATACCTATAACGATATTGAATTGGTTTATTGAAACCAAGGTGCCACGATATTTCTGTGGAGCTATTTCTGCAATGTACATTGGTGCCACTAAAATCGCCATACCTACACCCAAACCACCAACGATACGAGCAAATACGAAAAAGACAATACTATCTGTTAAAGCAGTTCCAAAGGCACAAAAAGCAAATAAAAATGCCGTAATTATTAAAACTCCTTTTCTTCCCAACCGGTCAGAAAATGGACCTCCAATAAAATTCCCTATAATTGCACCAGCAATGATAGATCCTACCGAGAATCCAAGAATCCAAGATCCTGAATCTAAACCAAACACGTTTTTATAAAATGGCACCGCTCCTGAAATTACAGCACTATCAAATCCCAATAAAAAACCACCCAAAGCTACAATTAGAGCTATTAGTACAATGTACAATTTATTAATCTTATGTTTCATCTATTAAAAATTTATTAATTAATTATTCTATTTTAAAAACTTTGCTAATCCTACTTTTGAATTTGTTTCAATTTTTCAAAAACATATGAGTAAATTAAAAATCTATTGGTTTTTTGCCCTTATACCATAAATCCTCAATTTCTTCAAGCGTATGCCCCATAGTTTCAGGAATGTGTTTTTTACCCCAAAGAATTCCAAATATAGCTATTGCAGCGAATACAAAAAATAATTGGCCATAATTTGATAACGTTTTATTGGAAACCTCAGTTAAATCGTTCGGATTTTTAAATAACCATGTCAATTTTAAAATTCCTATGGTTAAAATAGCGTTAAAAAGCCAATTTGAAAAAGCCCCAATGCTCATTCCAATGCCTCGAACTTTTAAAGGGAATATTTCTGCAAAAAGAAGCCATGAAATAGGCCCTAAACTAATGGCAAAAAACATTATATAAAGAAGTACAACAAAAAGTGTTAGCCACTGTACGCTCGAAGATAAATATGAATTTGATATAAAAACAAAACCTAAAATGACTAGTGAAAAAAACATACCAAACAATCCTATAAAAAACAAACGCCGACGACCAATCCTATCTAATAAAAGAATTGCGAATATTGATGAAAGCACATTTATTATTCCGATACTAAATGAAATACCTGTTGATGATAAATTACCATTAAAATTTGCAAATAGAGATGGTGTGAAATAAATTATGGTATTAATACCTACAAATTGTTGAATAAACATTACACCAATAACTATATATAGTATTTTGCGAGTTATTGGGTTCCATATTTTATAAGTATTTGATTCAATGTTTTTCTGATCTTTAATTTTTGATATTGTTTTGTCTACTATATCAACAGATTCAATTCGTTTTAGAACGCCTTTTCCGATTTTAAGTTTTCCTTGATAAAGAAGAAACCTTGGAGTTTCGGGCAAAAAAAATGTGC
>JAQICC010000447.1 GCA_027858735.1 Salinivirgaceae bacterium | reverse complement strand
CGTGTTAATCTGGTAAATGCTAATAAAATGTATCCCGGCGAATTAAGCGGGGGAATGACTAAGCGTGTTGCAATTGCACGAGCCATTTCTAATAATCCTAAGTATTTATTTTGCGATGAACCTAATTCCGGCCTTGATCCAAAAACTGCCAACTTGATTGATGACTTAATTGCTGAAATTACAGAGGAGTATAGAATGGTTACCATAGTTAACTCACATGATATGAACTCTGTTTTAAAAATGGGCGATAATATCAACTTTATCAATAATGGAAAACTATGCTGGCAAGGTAATAAAGACACAATTTTAATAGACGATAACAAAGAGCTCAATGCTTTTGTTTTTGCAACTGAACTTACAAAACGTTTAAAAAAATAACCCATGGGAATACTCGACATTATTTTTATTATCCCTATTGTATGGCTTGCCTACAAAGGATTTTCTAAAGGATTAATTATTGAACTAACCACATTAGCCGCTTTGGTTATTGGTATTTATGTCAGTTTACATTTTTCTTATCTCACAGCCGATTTCTTAAAAGAGCATTTTGAGATGAACCAAAAATATCTTGGAATATTGTCTTTTATCATTACTTTTATTTTGGTTGTTATTGGTCTTAATTTAGTAGGGAAAATGCTCGAAAAAATTATCGATTTGGTAGCTTTAAGTTTTTTAAACAAAAGCTTTGGCGGATTTTTTGGTGTTTTAAAGGCGGTTATCTTTTTAAGTTTTATTATTTATTTTATCAATAAATTTGATAAAAGCCGTTATATCTTTAGCGAATCATTAACATCAGAATCAATATTATACACTTATGTTGAAGATGTGGCTCCTGCAATTATTAAATTCTATAACGGAATTGACAAAGAAGATGGCGTTTTGGAGAAAGCAAAAAACAAAGCCGAAGAAACTATCGAAGAAGTTGTAAAATAACAAAAGTGCAGCCTGCCAACTGCACTTTCAAACCAAAAATCAAAAGTTACTAAATAAAAAAATTTACTTCTTTTGTGAACTATGAGAAAATTCATTCAATTACAAAGGCAAAAATACTGCAAACAACATCCTTAAAGTGTTAAGGGCTTTTAAGAAGCGTTAAAGAAAGTTAAACCCTTATTTACAATATGTTTCGGTTCTATCTTTGCTTTAATTATCCATAGATTATGAATAAAAAAGTCATTTATTTAATCATTAGTCTCATGTCTTTTGCGCTAATAAGCCTGATGGTAATTCAGGTTTATTGGATCAAGAACACGATTATGGTAAAGCAGGCCATTTTTAATCGTGATGTGGATGCAGCAGTTTCCAAAACTATTTACAATCTTGAACGAATAGATCGTGCACTAGCTTATACACGGCAAAAAGATATTCTATCGCAAAATAAAATGCTATTGTATAATAAGCCTGATTCTATTAATCAATCAATCACTTCAAACCTTTTGAATTTTTCGCTTAGTCCTAATATTAACGATATTAATAACAGTAGCTTTAGTTCACAACGCATTATCGAAAATATTTTTTCTCAATCAAAATTACTAAGCAATTTTGCTGAAAACCGCATCAATATTAAGTTAATCGATTCTCTTTTGCAACGAGAATTTCGCGCTTCCAATATCAACACCAAGTACGAATTTGCTGTATATAGTCCTAATCGGAATAAATTAGTTTTACAAAAAACCGGTAAATTTCCAAAAGAACTATTGCAATCTGGTTTTAGATATATTCTCTTTCCAGGTGATGTTTTTTCACAGCACGATTTATTGATGCTCTATTTTCCAAATGAGCAACAATTTTTAATAACACGTCTATGGATTTTACTCGTGATGTCGTTTTTCCTTATTTCGGCCATAATTTTTTCATTTACTTATGTGGTATCAACGGTTTTCAAGCAAAAAAAAGTTTCTGAAATGCGCAATGATTTTATCAACAATATGACTCACGAATTTAAAACACCAATATCTACCATATCTCTGGCATGTGAAGCTTTAACTGATAAGGATATCGTTAAAACAAATGGTTTTTACGATTCATATATAAAGGTTATTTCTGAAGAAAACGGACGTTTATATGGCATGTCCGAAAGAATATTACAAAG
>JAQICC010000443.1 GCA_027858735.1 Salinivirgaceae bacterium | reverse complement strand
ATTCTCAAATACCTTAGTTTACAACTCTGTTATTGCTAATTGCCGAGAAGAGGCTGCATTGTTGTGGCTAGGTGGAAATCACGAGTTTTACCATACTACTATTGGAAACTTTTATGATTTTGATAAACGTGAATCCCCAGCTGTGGCATTTAATAACTATAACAGAACAACAAACAAAACATACGATTTTAACGCAATTTTCGGAAATTGCATAATAGATGGAAATTTGGATAACGAGTTTTACCCTGATTTAAGAACAAATAGTGAGGTTGTTGCAGGTTTTCTATTCGATCATTGCATGATTAAGCTGGCAAAAGATTTTGATGTTAGCAACCAAAATATATTCAAAGACTTAGTACCCTACCAAGATTCTCTTTTTTTAAATACTTATATCGGAAATTTTCATCTTGATTCTGCCTCTGCAGCTATTAATAAGGGCTCAACAATATATAGCAATTTAATACCTTTTGATCAGGATAAAATAGATAGAACAACTGATACAAAACCTGATTTGGGGGCTTATGAATACACTGAATAACAATTTTCGGTAAGCTAAAAAAAGCAATCAAAAGCACATTAATTAAATGGCTATTATTACATTTGCCAATTAATTGTTTTTAAGGCAAATGATTCTATGAAATTCGAAATATCAATCATTATTACATTGGCAGTATTGTTAGGCTACTCATGTCGCGATACAGAAAACTTTTCTGATAACCCAACGGCTATGTTGAAGTTCTCTACCGATACGGTTCAGTTCGACACTATATTTACAAGCATTGGTTCAACCACCCATCAGTTCAGGTTTTATAACCCAAACGACAAATCAGTAAAAACTACTATTTCATTAGCTGGTGGACAAAACTCGTACTACCGATTAAATATTGATGGTAGGCAAGAATCAACCATAAATAATTACGAAATTTTACCACACGACAGTGCCTATATTTTTGTTGAAGTAAACATTGATCCTTTAAACTCTAACAGTCCATTAGTTGTTGCCGATTCAATAATGTTTTTCACTAATGGAAATCAGCAAGATGTGAAGCTCATAGCTTTTGGGCAAGATGTACATTTATATAAAGACTCGGTTATTGATACACGAACATGGATAGCAGATAAACCTTATTTAATTTACAATTCTGTTTTAATTGACAGTGACGAAACCTTAACTGTAGAGGCTGGAACTCAAATACATTTTCACAACGAATCGGCAATGTGGGTGCTTGGCTCACTAAATGTTCAAGGAACTGCCGAAAACAAAGTAGTATTTCAAGGTGACAGATTAGATGAAGAATACCAGCACATACCCGGACAATGGTATGGCTACTTGCACAATGATTCATTAGATACAAAATATTTAACTGGTGGAATTCACTTTTGGCAAGGCAGTACCAATAATATAATTGACCATGCTATTGTTAAAAATGGTGTTAAAGGCATACAAGTTGATTATATTGGGGAAAGCGATAATCCTACATTGGTTTTAAGCAATTCTATAATAAAAAACATGAGTGCTATTGGCCTTATAGCGCAAACATCGAAAGTTAATGTTATAAACTCGGTAATTGCCAATTGCGGACTACGAGCAGTTATTTTAGCTTACGGAGGTGAATATCAATTTATTCATTCAACAATAGGTAACTATTATGAATTTGATTCCCGAAAAACAGAATCAATAATTTTTAACAATTATTATGAAGTTGACGATAAAATAACAGCATTTGATTTCAGTGCATTGTTTGCCAATAGTATTATTTACGGAAATCTAGAAAATGAACTTTTGATGGATCTGAATCCAACAGATGATGTCGAATTAGGTCTTTTATTCGATCATTGTATGATTAAATTGGATGACGATTTTGATACAAGCAACGATCAAATATTTAGCAATGTTATAAGACACAAAGACTCTCTACCTAATTTTACAAATACCTATGAGGGTGACTTTCGTTTAGATACCCTTTCTGCAGCCAAAGACAAAGGATCAACCATTTATAGTACATTGTTACCTTTTGATCAGGATGATGTTGATAGAACACTAGATGACAAGCCTGATCTAGGTGCTTATGAGCGTGTTGAACAAGAATGATTAAGATTACAAGCATATCCTTTTGTGTTATTCTGATTTCTGTTTTCGGATTAAAACCGAATAATATCTTAGCTCAATCGTTCGATGCTAAACTTTCAGAAAAGGTTGACAAACCAAGACTCGCTCGCATTATGTTTTACAATTGCGAGAACCTATTCGATTATATTGATGATAGCTTAACTATTGATGAGGAGTTTTTGCCCGAAGGAACGCGCTATTGGAATAAATACAAATACTATAACAAACTCAACAAAATTGCCAAAGTTATTACTGCTGTTGGTGGATGGTCTCCTCCTGAAATTGTAGGCTTATGCGAAGTTGAAAACAAGAAGGTTATTTACGACTTAACACATAACTCGCCTTTATATTTGCACGAATATAGTTTTTTACATAAAGAATCACCCGATAGACGAGGCATTGACGTGGCGTTACTTTATCAAGCAAAAAGCTTTACTCCCATTGAAACACAATTTTTAAACGTAACTTTTAAACATGCTCCACTTAAAACAACACGAGATATATTATACGCCAAAGGTTTATTGCACAAAACCGACACGCTTCATGTTTTTGTAAACCATTGGCCTTCGCGTTGGGGTGGGCAAATGGAATCGGAAGAATCAAGATTTTCGGCAGCTACAGTACTTCGAACCACTGTTGATTCTATTTATGCAGTTAACAGCAATGCAAATATTATAATAATGGGCGACTTTAACGATGAACCCACGAATAAAAGTGTGCAAGAAATATTAGATGCTAAACTTGACACTCTAGAAAAATCAAATTTATATAACTTGGGGGTCGTAGCAGGAGTAAAAAAAGATGAAGGCACTTATAAGTACCAGGGAGTTTGGGGGATGCTTGATCAATTTATAATATCGGAAACCTTACTAAAAGAAAGTAATAGCATTTACACCACAACAAATACTTTCACCATTTACAATGCCGATTTTTTGCTTGAAAAAGACGAAAACTATTTAGGAACAAAGCCCAACCGAGCTTTTATTGGATTTAGACACAACGGTGGTTTTTCTGATCATTTGCCCGTATTTTTCGACCTATATAAAAAAGAGAACTAAGCAAATATTTTGCTTACTTATGGTTGCTTTCTAATCCCATTTTCAATCCTTGCTCCAGCATAAAACTATAGGCAGCATCGTATTCATTTGGAATTACACCATCAAGAATAGCATCTTTAATGGCAGCCTTTAAATCTCCAACCTCCTTACATGGTTTTAAATTAAACACCTCCATTATTTCTTCGCCAGATACAGGAGGTTGCCAATTTCTAACTTTATCCTTCTCCTCAACTTCTTTAAGTTTACGACGAACCAATTGATAGTTATCTAAATACTTGGACACCTTTTCAGGATTTTTTGAAGTAATATCAGCATCACAAAGAGTCATTAGGTCTTCAATATCATTACCTGCTTCAAAAAGGAGTCTTCGTATAGCACTGTCAGTAACCTCTTCTTGGGCTAAAACAATGGGTCGCATATGCAAACCTACCATTTTTTGAACATACTTCATTTTTTCATTCAGAGGTAGTTTTAGCTTTCTGAAAATGATCGGAACCATTTTCGTCCCCCTAAATTCATGCCCGTGGAAAGTCCAACCATGTGATTTGTCAAATCTTTTGGTAACAGGTTTTGCAATATCGTGCAAAAGAGCAGCCCAACGTAACCATAAATTATCGGTATGCTTACAAATATTATCAAGCACTTGCAAAGTGTGATAAAAATTATCTTTATGCTTCACCCCATTTTTCACCTCAATACCTTTCATTGCTTCAAACTCAGCAAAAATAAGTTTAAGAAGACCTGTTTTTTGCAACAATTTAAAACCAAGACTGGGTTTTTTGCATAACATTATTTTATTAAGCTCATCTGCAACTCTTTCCAATGATATAATCTGTATTCGCTCAGCATTCCGCTCAATAGCATTAAGAGACTCCTCTTCGATTGTAAAACCTAATTGATTTGCAAAGCGAATTGCTCTTAACATTCTAAGTGGATCATCAGAATAGGTAATATCTGGGTCAAGTGGTGTACGAATTATTTCATCCTTTATATCTTGCATGCCGTTAAAAGGATCAATCAATTCACCAAAATTATCGGGATGCAAGCTAAATGCCATGGCATTTATAGTAAAGTCGCGCCTTTTCTGATCATCTTCAAGAGTACCATCTTCAACAATGGGTTTGCGGGAATTTCTTTGGTATGACTCTTTTCGGGCTCCTACAAATTCAACCTCAAGCCCTTTATACTGAAACATGGCCGTTCCAAAATTTTTGAAATAGGAAACTTTTAAGTTCTTATTCAGTCTTTTTGCAGTGTTCTTTGCCAGATCAATTCCACTACCGACTGTAACAATGTCAATATCATGTGAAGGTCTATCCAAAAATACGTCGCGTACAAAACCACCAATCACAAAAGTTTCTAAACCTTGCTCAGAACAAGCATCAGCTACTTTTTTAAATACAATGTGGTTTAATTTATTAAGTACTAGTTCTGACATTATATCATACTTTTTTCATTTTCAGCCTGCAAAACTAAACGTTTTTGACACGAACTTGTTATAAATTTAAGTATTTATTGAAACTGTTGCAAAATATGGTGTTAACCTCTGCAATTTATATTTAAAACTAAACAATACAGTATACATTAAAAAAAGGCATAGATTTTGATCACATCTGTACATATATAGATATATTGAATTAACTTAAAATTAAATAAAATGATTGAACATTTGACAAAAGAGACGTTTAAAGACAAGGTTTTTAACTTTGAAGAAAACAAAGAGTGGAAATTTGAAGGCGATTTGCCTTGCGTAATTGATTTTTATGCTGACTGGTGTGGTCCATGCAAAATGGTAACTCCCGTACTTGAAGAACTATCAGCCGAATATGATGGTAAACTAAATATATATAAAGTAGATACCGAAGACCAGAAAGAACTTTCTGCAATGTTTGGTATCCAAAGCATTCCATCAATACTTTTTGTTCCTAAAGATAGTCAACCTCAAATGTCACAAGGTGCACTACCAAAAGATAGTTTCAAAAAAGCATTTAAAGATGTTTTTAGTATTGAGTAAATTTCTGCAGCAAATAGCACTTGAGAAAATGGTTTAACATTCAAATCATTTTCTCAAGTTTATCACTTCCAAAAAAGTAATTTGTTTTTTTCAATATAAGTAGATCTTTCCTTCTTCTCAAGTGCATTAATTTCTTTAAAAATCAGCACCAAATCATTGGCATTTTTTTGCTTTAGCTTGTTTTTGCTAATATACAAAACAATACCTTTCTTGTTTGAAGGAAACATATTGGCCAAAACTCTTTTCCTTCTAGGAATATGAACAAATTCATTATTAATAACCATATAGTATTTTACTACACTATAAAAACCTCCCAAAAAAGAGCTTGACCTAGATACATCATTGTATTTCTCAATTTTCCTTTGATGTTCAGACCACAAAGAAATAGAATCGGAATAGTGAATAAAGAATAATTTACAATCATCAGCTTTATCATTACAGTAATAAGATACCACTTCACCATCTGTTCCATCGGCATTATAAAAGCGAACTTCTTCAATTATTTTTTCATCAATAACTATTAGCTTTTTTAATGCTTCATTATAATACACCACATCATCTTTATAAAGATCGAGTCTTACTTTTAATCCTTTGTACATTTCGCCACTTAAAACCTTAACATCGGCTATTCTCCACTCGGTAGTTAAGAATGGTGTTCCTTCATATCGCGAAAAATACATTTGAAATGATGAGCCTGTAATTTGTTGAACCATTTTCTGTTTGCTTCCGCAGCATTGGGCTATCACCTGCCCCCCAAGAACAACAACTAAAGTTAATATGAAGATAATTTTTAACCTCATTATATATTATTTTATACGAATATATTTTCGAATAAATACGGGTTGATTTTTCCCTGTTAAACCACTCAATTCAACTTCAAAAACACCAGCTTCATCCGATGAATAAAAGGCACTTTCAAAATTTTCATTTTTTGATATTTCAACAAAAGGTTCCCAATAAAGAATTTGTCTAAAATCAGGTAACTTGTTTTCAGAAGTACTAGAATAATTAGGAAAATCAAATATCAAATCTTTTTGGAAGCTTGGAATTGTGAACTTATGCGTATTAACACAATTTGCACTCTTCCAAAAATCCAATTTCCTTGTCCAAATTAAAATTAAACCATTTTCGAATGGAACATCTCCATAATAACGGGGTTCAACCTTTACTTGAATTCGTTTAATTCTATCGCTCCCCCACTCTTTTAATTCTTTATAATTTGTTAAGGGTATTCCATCAACCAAAACCATTGGATTTTCTCTTACAAGATTATTATTGCCATCAAACAATATAAACTTATAACTATCATTTCTTATTTTTATTCGCACGAACGGGAGTATTTCTCTTGCAATTTGATAAAAATCAGGCAGAGAAACATAGTCATCAATTAATGTTGTTCTACTTAGCTCGCCTGCAATAAAACTATGCTCATACGAAATTTCATCTCCATTATTACAACCAACAGTTTTAAAATTATTGATATCATAAGCCTTGGTAATTATTGATTTCATTAGATTCAAAGAATCGGTACTTTGCTGATACCCATTAAATTTTCCATTTGATGAAAATTCAAATTTTCCATTCAAAAATTTATTATTTAGTTTCATACCCACATGGGTCAACAACTCCATATTGGGGTAACTATAGGCAGAAAGATACACATCTTGCCTTTCAAAGCAATTTGTTACTAAAAAACTAAAATTACCACTTGAATCAGTTATACATTGTTTTATCCGAATGACTGAATCTTCAAAAGCCATTAAAATCATTATTCGAGGAATCGGGTTATTTGTAACCTTATGCTTTGCTATTCCAGAAATTATTATGCCCTTATTTTCATTAATAACATTTTCACTTGAAATTTGCTCGTCCGAATTACTTGTAGACATAACACTTTCCAAGGTACTATTCCAATTTAATTTTTGGTTTTGTTGTTCACATACTGAAACCGGACGAACCGATAAAGCACCATGAAAACCTTCAAAACTTGTCTCATTCATATTTTTTACAACAAATGAAACTTTTGAACGCTTAGCATATTCAGTATTACTTAACAAAATATCTATGTTGGCATCCTTTTCTTCTATATATACCAAAGAATCATTAACGGCTTTTATTTCAGATTCAAAACGGACTCCATTATTGCCAAACCTATTGGTTATATATATTAACTCTTTTGCCAGTACCTTGTCTATGGGATGCTTTCTAGAATTATATGTGTAAGCTCTTAATAAGAAATTACCTGTTTTTAAGGTATCTGGTATTTGTATAAAACCAGAAGAATTTCCACCCTCAAGTCTAAGAATTTCACCTTTAATAAAAACATTTTCGGTGGTTGCTAAATCAATATAAAGAACTGCCTCATTTGTATTCTTTGGAGTAATTGCCCGCACAAAAATATTATCACCCGATATATAACAATGCCTATCGGTAACCAATATTGCAGAATTATCATCAAGTAAAGAATTTGCCGCAAATAAACTATTGGCAGTAATAAGAATTAATAGTATTGTTTTAATTTTATTCATTACATCAAATTAGTAAGTCCAAAAATCGGGCAGAAACGTAGAAACTAAAATCTCCGATAAATCGGGAAAATAATTCACTTCTTCTACTTGTATGTCATTTCTATTTTTCAATTTCAAGTAAACACTTTTCTCTGAAACACTTGAGGCTCCAAAATACCCATATACAAGTTCTGTTGTATCTTGCAAACAGTATATATTCCCAATTATTTGACTTTCCACCGGATCAAAAATTTGTCCGCTGGCATTTCGTTGTTTATAAATTGCATCCCAGAATTTATAGCCCTTCTCACTTAATGAATATTGATTTATTCTTGCTAAGAACCCAACCTGGTAAAAATCAATATCCCCTTCCTCATAAATAGGTTTACCAGATTCATCAAATTCTTCCTCAGGTATCACAATCTGAACATTCATCTTTCTATCATCGACAAAATCAACAGCATGATCTACGATATTATTATTGCTATATAAATTACCATTTGCAACAGATACAAAATCATATCGTTCTGAAAAAGCAGGTCGGGCAATATAGTATAATGTACTAAAGGGAGTGGTTGGGTACATTTGCAAGGTTTGAAACACCAAATCGTACTCATATCTATTATAGGGACTATAACCCAGAGTTTTTGAGCTTGTAACAATTTGCACACCACGAAGTGTTTCTTCATAGTATCCGGCGGTTTCGTTATACAGCAAAATATTTTCTTCAGCAAAAACTCCATATACAGTATCAATTGGAGCCACTTTGGTAAGCAGCTCCCATGTTGAGTAATAAATTTTTCCTTGGGGCGAGGTAGCAACCATTCTATATTTATTACCTACCACCCCTTGTTGAAATGCCCTTGTGTAATACATACCCGGATACTTTTCACGAGTATCAAGCATAGTTCCTTTATCATCTTCAATAAAAACAGTAAAACCAGAGGCCTTTTCAAATACCGAATCCTGATTCAATGATTGCGATTTTGAAATTTTAATTACGTGACTTCCCGAAACATCCGTAATAAAACCCTCGAATACAAGACAACTGTTTTGCGTATCAATTTCAGGCACATAATATTGTTCGCACGATGCAAAAAGCAAAACAACAAACATTAATACAAAATTAATACTCCTCATAACTAGAATCTTAAATTAACCGTAAACGATGGAATTGGAATTCCAATAATAGACAGTTTATATAACCCATATTTCGTATAATCGTTTTGACTTGATGGAATAGTGTTTTTATAATACACCGAATAAATATTTTTTCGCCCGTATAAATTATATACAGAAAATGTAAAACTTGGATGAACTTTTTTGGTTTTTTTAAGAAAGCCTTCATAGGTTACGGAAATATCCATTCTATGATATGCTGAAAGGCGATATTTATTTCGTTCGGAAAAATATACCACCTCACCTGAGTGTATCTTATATTTTTTTTCAGGAAAAGTAGCTGGTCGGCCACTGGTTAAAATAAAATTTCCTGCAAAGTTCCATCGGCGGGTAAATTGATAATTTACCGAAACACTTAAATCATGAAGCCTATCATTATAAGTCGGAAAAAATTTTCCATCATTAATTTTATTGCTCTCAAATTCCGAATCTATTTGTATTAATGATTTTGATAGAGTGTAGCTTAACCAACCATTAAGTTTTCCTGCATTTTTTTTCACCATTAACTCTAAGCCGTAAGCCTTTCCTAAGCCAGGTAACACATCGCGTTCAATGCTTGAGTTCATAACCAATATGGCTCCATTTCGATAGTCTAGCAGATTATCGATTTGCTTGTAATATATTTCGACTGATGTTTCCACAACACTATTAAAAAAATTATGAAAATAACCGAGTGATAATTGCTGACTTTTCATAGGTTTAATATTCATGTCAGCCGATTTCCAATAATCTGAAGGCGTTGAAGTTGATGAGTTTGAAATTAAATGTTGGTATTGCTTTGAAATATGAAAACCTGCTTTTATTGAGCTATTGTTAGTTAATCCATATTTAATTCCAACCCTTGGTTCAAGGCCTGCGTATGGTTTCACCATTTCACCATTCCCATAATATAAAGTATCAATAATACTGTTCGCACTAATCGGCTTACTAGGGTCATAAATATTCGAATACGAAGATCCGTATTTTGAATACCACGAATAGCGCAACCCGATCATTAAGCTAAGTTTATCGGTAATATTCACATTGTCGTGAATAAAACCTCCAAGTTCAAGAGCTTTTTCAGGCTCTATAAACTCAGGAATTATTTGTGAAATAATGCCGTACTTATTGCGATCGCCTCCATTTAAGGTATAATCTGACCCTTCTAGTCCAAACAATAAATTATGCTTATTTAATTGCAAATTAAATTCTGTTTTAGCTAAAAGCTGGTTAATACCTGTTCTAACATTCGATGCTTGAGCAGGATCTTCAGTATAGGTTAAATCATTTTTATACTGCGTGTATGATGCATTTACTGACATGGAGAAAATGTCGCTAATTAGCCACCTATAATTCAGCCCACTAATAAATGAATCATAAGCATATTTATTTCTATCAGAATATTTGAAATTATCTGCACTATAATATGCAAACAAGTCCAATTGATTTTTTTTATTTAATTTAAAATGAAGATTTCCAATTAAATCATAAAACTGTGTTTCGCTGTTTCTAATATCGATATCAGGTATTTTTTTTAGTAACCAATTTGAATAGGTCGTTCTAGCACCAAAGGAGAAGGCACAAAAATCTTTTTTTATTGGGCCTTCAACAAAAGCACTACTATTTAAAATCCCAATACCTGCTTTACCCTGAACTTTATTATTATCTGGTTTTTTTAGCTGAATGTCCATTACAGACGATAACCTTGATCCAAAATTGGCCGACTGTGTACCCTTATAAAACTGCACGCTATTTAAAGCATCTGGAATTAGTGTGCTAAATAATCCAAATAAGTGTGAGGTATTATACATTGGTGCTCCATTAATAAGCACACTATTTTGATCGCTATTTCCGCCTCGCACATTAAATCCCGACGCAAGTTCGCCTGTTGATTGAACTCCAGGAAGTAGGGTCATACCTTTTATAACATCGGGTTCTCCCATTAAAACAGGCAGTTTATTTAGACTTTTCATTTCAACATGAGCCACTCCCATTTGGGTTCGCTCAATATTTCTTTTACCACTATAAGCTGAAACATTAACGGCTTCAATTTCTATATGCGAATCATACAGTTCACAATCAAGTGTTCCATGACTAAAAACCTCAATATCAATCGCATTTTTCTCCAGACCGATAAATGAAAATTCCAAAATATCATTACCGCCCGGTAGGTTAAAATAATAATACCCCTTATAATCTGTAATAGTCTGCTTATTATGCTTAGAACTTACTACAACTGCACCAATTATTGGTTCCTGAGTTTTTCCATAATAAACATATCCTTCTACCCGGTTAAGTTGGTGTTTTCCTTTTTCGAGCGGATTACCAATGGTTTTAACTAAAGATATTTCGTTGTTTTTTATTACTGAATTATACCCTCTTGGTACAAGCACAATATTGCTGCCTTGCAACTCAATAAAAGATAGATCATTTTTGTCAAGCGAAAACGTTATAAATTCATTCAATGTTAAGGCTTGGGGCAATTCAGGAACTGTAGTTTTTTCTATCCAATTCTTTTTATAGAAAAACTTAACACCAAATTGGGCCTCTAATTCCTTAAATGACTCTGCTATGGAATAACCGGTATAGCTTTTAAGAACTTTACTATCTAATACATTTTGAGCTGATACACTAATAGTTACAGCAAATAATATAAAAATTGCACTTAGTTTGATTTTAATTATCAAGATCTCTATTTTTAAAGGGCCTAAAAATAGAATAAATTATGATGAATTGATACAACATAGTGGATTAAATACACTAAGCCAAGTGTAATTATGCCATTTGAGTATTTTTAAGGATAATTTCAATAATTATTATTCATTAATTTGCTACCAAATAAAAAGCCCGACAACTTAAGTGTATCGGGCCATTATATAATTCAATTAATCTTCTTATTTTTATTCAGTAGCAGAGTTTTCGTACCCTTCAATTAATTCATCCATTAATTCTTTAACCGATATAATTTTTTCATTTCTAAATGCATTCGAACCTGCAAAAGCAAATCCATCATCAAGCATACCTCGCGACGAATTGTGCAATATTTCAGAAATACAATAGGGCGCTTCCTTAAAATTACAAGTTTTCAAACATTTCCAAGGACATTTAAAAGGCTTTGTACCTCCGTTATTGATTTTATCAACAAATTCACTACCAATAACTCGTCCCGGTAATCCAACAGGGCTATCAATAAGTGTAATATCCTCTTTTGAACTTTTAATGTAACTTTCTTTAAACGCAATATCGGCATCACATTCATGAGTTGCTACAAAGCGCGTACCCATTTTAACAGCCTTAGCGCCAGCTTTCATAATGTCACGAATATCTTTTCCAGTATATATACCACCTGCGGCAATAACTGGTACTTCTTTATTATATTTAGCTTCGTACTCTTTTATAGCTTCAACGGTTTCTTCAACTAACGTGGATAGTTTTATGTCATCCTCTAGCAATTGTTTCTTTTTAAATCCTAAATGGCCACCGGCCATAGGACCTTCAACTGCAACAGCATCTGGAATATGACCAAATTTCTCATCCCAATATCTAAAAATAAGCTTCGCAGCTTTTCCGCCTGAAACTTTTACAGCAAATTTGGTATGTATATTTTCAAAACCCTGATCAAGTACAAACTGAGGAAGTCTTAATGGCAGACCGGCTCCCATGAATACAATATCAGCTTTTTCTTCGATAGCTACTACCAACAAATCATCATAATCGGTCAATGCAACCATAAGATTTACACCTATAGCTCCATTTCCTTCAGACAATTCTTTAGCACGCTGTATATGCTTGCGCAAGGCAACTATGTTTGATTTTTTAAAACCCTCTTTTTTAAAATTCGGTTCGGTCATTCCAATACCGGCGGCTGAAATAACTCCAATTCCACCTTGTTTTGCAACTGCTGATGCTAAACCTGATAATGATATTGCAATTCCCATTCCACCCTGTACAATAGGTATCTTAACCGTTAAATTTCCAATTTTTAATGAATTCATATAAATATTATTTATTTTCAATGAAATTAATTAAATCCTAATAATTAAAATTACGATTCAATCAAATAAATTATTGTAAAGTATGACCTTTCACTAACGCAAAATTAATGCACAGAATTTGAATTACATTAAATCCGTGATTAAAAGCTTTCATTAGGTATGAAAAAATAATTTAGGGATAAGATATCACAATATGGGGATGAAATTCAACGATAATTACAGTAATTGAATTCTTTCTTTAAGTGAATTAATTGCAATTTTTGAAACTGGAATTTCCACATCTACATTTTCAAAATATATTTTATAGCCCTGTGAATTTCCCTCTACTCTGTCAATATGGTTAATATTGACAATAAAAGAACGGTGACATTTGAATACATAACTATAATCGCCTAATAAACCTTCTGCTTTTGCTAAAGTTCCTCTAATTAACTGATGCTTTATTGAATCACCATCTTTCCAAAAAACCTCAATATAATTATCGGCAGATCGAATAAACAAAAGTAACCTAGCTTTTATAGCTAGTTTATCTTTTTGGTATTCAGAATCGAAATGAACTAATTTCTCCTGAACTGTTTTACTATCTTTTAATTTTGAATTTAATTCATTCGCAATCTTAAGGTGTATTCGCAATAACCTATCCTGATTAAATACAATTAACAAAGTAAGCGGGATTATTGCAAACAAATTTAGCTTAACAAAGGAGTAAAAATCAAATTCCAAAATGCCTAATAGTTTATACAATAAAAAATATCCTGAAGCAATGGTAAATAGCATCCAAAAGTTCCATAATATTTCTTTCCAAATTATCCATTCTCGTTTAAGAAAAATGCCAGGAAAAAGACTTGGGAGAACCATTAAATTAATACTTAATGATAAAAAAGTTATTACACCAATGCCCCCCACTAGCATTATCTTTTCTTTATTAGCTAACTCACTAATGTCTAATGGTTGAAACAAAATAAGAAAAACGAATATACTAATGCTAATAAAGAAAATTATTTTTGCATTTCGTTTTAAATCATCGTTAAACGGATATGGTTTTTGTAAAAAATTCAAAATAAAAGCTTTATATATTAATATTACATTTTAGCATTATAGCAAAATACAACAGTTGTTACATTTAACACTAAAAATTAAGCTCCCAAAGGTATCTAATTTATTTTGCAATTATAAATATCCCTAATATAAAACAAAAAAGATTGCCTTATTGTTTACTTTATCTTGCTACTTTTGTATGCATTCAAAACTAGTATACTGTGTTCAAAAGCCCCCAATTTAAAGGATATTTTTTTGCCTTCATTACCACAATAACATTATCAAACGTATACATTTTCAGTAAGGCCGCGCTCAATGAAATAAATTTATTTCAGTTTGGGTTTTACTGGTTTGGATTTGCTATTATTTGGAACGTACTATATTCAATTAGTATTGGCCATTTTAAAAAAGCAAGAATGCCATCGAGTTTTCAATGGTGGAATTTTGCGGGAATTGGGTTAATAGAAGTTATTGCCACTACCTCTATTTTCGTGGCAATAAATATTATTCCAAATCCTACCATACCGGCAATGATTAGAAATTTAGAACCTGTACTCATTGTATTTCTCGCTCTTATTCTTTTAAAGGAAAAATACAACCGAATAGAAATTATTGGCGTATTACTAACCATTTTAGGAACCTTTGTTATTTCTTATAATAAAAACACGTCTATTGAATCGTTTTTTATACCCGGTGTTGAATTTATGGTAATCGCATGTGTGTTTTATGCCATTCGCACCATTTGGAGTAAAAAGGTAATTCACCATTTTACAGCATTGGCGTTGAATTTAAATAAAATTGTATTTCTATTTGTTGTTGCTGCCATTTCCGTATGCGTAACCAAATCAAGCCTTGTAGTTCCCCAATCGGCATTTTGGAATTTACTAATCGGATCGTTATTAGGCCCGTTTATCACCTCGTTTTTTCAATTTTTAGCTTTTAAATATATCGATGCATCGCGCGCAACATTGGTGCAGAGTTCAACCGGGTTTATTACCTTAGTATTGGCCTACTTTTATTTTGGAAAACTACCTTTTATGTATCAAATTATTGGAGGAATTATTACTATTATTGGCTTGGTGCTCATAACATATAAAAGAAAAATGTTTATTGGAGCTAATGCGAGTCCAAAATAAATCTGGCCTATAATTACCTTATTTTAAAGGTATTTACATTAATTTATTAAATTTTTACCTGTACACACTTCGCTTCCCTCATTTGTGATTTTATAGATAAAGATTCCTTTTGGGTTCGTAATTTCATTAACATTGAGTGTATTTGAATCTATTATCTTATTGTAAATAAGCGATCCGTCCAAAGTAATTATTTGAAAACTACTTCCAAGAATTTTATTTTCGAAACTTATGCAATTACCCTGTTCAATTGGATTTTTGAACTTTATAAAACCTGTATTTTCAAATGAATTAACAGTTACCTGATTCCCATCAACATATACAGTAATACCATCATAGGTAGTGCAACCTAAACTATCTGTAACTTTTACATAATAATTAGTACCCAAATTGAGCGATTCGCTATCGCAAATCTGATCAATCGACTGAGGACTTGTAAGGTTTTCATACTTTTCGTTTCCCCGAAATAATCGGGGCAGGCTACTCAAAATGTGAAAACCAACAATTCCTAGGTCAGCCTGTCCCGTTCCGGAGGTCGGGAGGGTTATACCTAAGTAAAGCGCCTCTTCACTTTGTTCGAATCGCTCAACTTAGGTTACAAGCTTTATAAACAATAGATTAATTGCTACAAATACGAACCCCGGCTTATTGGCCGAGTTTTTTGTTATGATAAAATATTATTTTGAATAATAAGCCTTGGCTAATGTTCGCAGATTATATTGTGAGGCCATAACTTCACCATATGCCCCAGTACTTCGCAAGGCAATTATATCGTTACGTTGCGTTTCGGGTAGCATTAAAGCTTTACCAAAACAATCGCTCGATTCGCATATGGGGCCAACTACATCGTAGCGGTTTTCTGCCTTATTAGAAGTAAGATTCTCAATTTTATGAGTGGCCTGATAAAGTGCAGGACGAATAAGCTCAGTCATACCAGCATCAACAATAGCAAAGTTGGTTTCTACACCTTTTTTAACATACAAAACCTTAGTAATTAACGAACCGCATTGTCCAACAACAGCCCTGCCAAGTTCAAAATGGAGCTCTTGTTTAGGGCGTAATTTTAAATGGTCGCTAAAAACTTTAAAATAAGCCTCAAAATTGGGTATTGCATTGGCATCGGGGTTGTCGTAATCAATACCTAAACCGCCACCAACATTCACATGATCAACAATTATTTGGTGCTTGTAAAACCATTCTTGAATTTCATTGGCACGAAGGCATAAACCTTTAAAATCGTCCAAATTGTTTATTTGAGAACCTATATGAAAGTGAATGCCAATAAGTTGGAGCGATTTTAAACGTTCAAGGGCAGAAAGAACATCTTCCATTTCCCACATGTTAATGCCAAACTTGTTTTCTTGCAAACCGGTGGTAATGTAATGGTGGGTTGCGGCATTAACATTAGGATTAATACGTAGTGCAATTTTGGCGATTTTACCTTTTTTAGCAGCCAATTCATTAATCACTTCCATTTCGGGAATTGATTCTACGTTAAAGCAGAAAATATTGGTGTCAAGTCCAATGTTTATTTCATCGTCAGATTTTCCGACCCCTGCAAAAACAATTTTATCGTGACTAAAGCCGGCTTGCACCGACGCCAAAACTTCATTGCCACTTACGCAATCGGCGCCAAAACCAATTTCTTCTATTTTTCTTAAAATAGGTTGGTTCGCATTGGCTTTAACAGCGTAGTGTACATGATAGCCATATTTATCCGATTCGGTTTTTATGGTTTTTAGTGTGTTCTCAAGTAAGGTAACATCGTACCAAAAAAACGGAGTTTTATATTGTTCGAATGTATTTAAATGTTCTTTCATTTTCTTTCTATATAAAACCAAATAGATGTTAAATCTATTAAGGCTCAATTTATCTTAATCAATAAATAATTTTTCGCTTAATGCAATCAAGGCTTGTTTTTTATGTTCAGCCTTTACCAACATTGAAATGTTATAATTGCTTCCACCATAAGAGATCATTCTTACGGGCACATCTTTTACGGCGCTGAACACCGAAGCTGCAATGCCACTGTTGCTAGCAACAAAATCGCCTACAACACAAACAATAACATGATCAGTATCAACGTCAACGGTACCGTATTTTTTAAGGTTGGTTACAATTTTATCTAAATTTCTGGTGTCGTCAATAGTTACAGAAACGCCAACTTCCGAAGTCGTAATCATATCAATCGGAGTTTCGTAGGTTTCAAATATCTCGAATACTTTTCGCAAGAAACCATGGGCCATTAGCATTCTACCACTTTTTATTTTAATAGCAGTTATACCGTCTTTTGCTGCAATTGCTTTAATGCGCTCTTTGTTTGTATTAACCGAAATAAGGGTACCGTCAGCCTTCGGTTTCAAAGTATTTTTAATACGTACAGGTATGTTGTTTAATTTTGCCGGCATTACACATGTTGGATGCAAAATTTTTGCACCAAAATAGGCCAGCTCAGCTGCTTCATCAAACGATAGTTCAGCAATAGCATGGGTATTTTCTACCACACGTGGGTCGTTTGTATGCATACCATCTATGTCGGTCCAAATCTGAATTTCATCGGCACATGCTGCAGCTCCTAAAATTGATGCAGTATAGTCTGATCCGCCACGTTGCAAGTTGTCAATCAGGCCATATGCATTGCGACAAATAAAACCTTGAGTAATTATAATATAATAATCGCCCAATGCATTCAACTCGCGGGTTAGGTTTTCTTTAATATAAAAATCATCGGGTTCTCCGGCCTTGTCAATTCGCATTACATTAAGCGCTGACATTAGAGCCGATTTTACACCTTTTTCTTCAAGGTGATATTGCATAAAAGCAGTAGAAATTAACTCGCCCTGAGCCAAAACTTCTTTTTCTTCATGTAGAGTGAACATATCGCGAGTAAATGAGCGAAGGTGTTCCATGTGGTTCTTTATAAGTCCCTTACCTTCTTCTTTATATTTATTCGTTTCAAACAGTTCGTCAACTACTTTATAATAGTTGTTTTCAAGTTCAGAAATGCGTTTAAGGGCTCCATCCGTGTTTTCTTTGTATAAATAATCAGCAATTTCAACAAGGGTATTTGTTGTACCCGACATAGCCGATAATACAACAATTTTCTGTTCCCCATCATCAATTAAACTTGCTACTTCCTTTATTCTAGCAGCACTTCCTACCGATGTTCCTCCAAATTTTAATACTCGCACTTTGTAAAGGTTTAAGTTTTTACTACAAAAAAAGGTCAGAGTAAACCCTGACCTTTATATATTTAGTTTATTAAATATTCAATTTGTTATGTCAGGATTAAATGTATTGCATACGTTTCTTAAAAACAGATTTCTTTATCTGTTTCAGCTTAGCAATATGTTTTAGTCCTGAACTCATTTTCGGCCTCAAAATTATATAGAATAATTGGTTTTGCAAATAAAAGGTTAATAATTTATTGCTTTAGGTAAATATTAGTGATAGATTAACGCTTTAAGGCTTTGTTTGCTTGCTTTTTTTAAGCAGCTTAATTCTTATTAGTGCAGTATGCTGGTTGAATATTGTTTTTTTGATAGGATTTTAAATAAAACAAAAAACCAATAAAAGCAATTTGTGCAATTCCCATAATAAAGAAGGATGAAGAAATAGATCCCCATTTAATTAAAGGCTGGACAATTATTGGCGATAAAAACATAGCGATAAAAATAGCGGTATTTGCTTTTCCTACAAGCTGACCGCGCATGTTGTCAGGTGCAACTTCTATTATCCACATATTGCCGGTTGGCATTAATAGGCCTACACCAAACCCGCTTATAATAAGGCCAACAATAATGAGTGCGTAAGAGTTACTTAAGCTTATAAAAATATAACCTGTAGCCATTAAAGCAAATGTTATTTGGTAAATACTGCAAAAAGTAAGTTTGCTTTTTATTCTACGGTAATTCATTGCGACTATCGATCCGGCCAAACTTTGGGCAGCTATGGCAAGCCCAATATGGGTATTGCTTATACCCGGTAATTCTTTCAATAAATAGGGTATTTGAACCGGTATCATATAAAAAATTACTATTCCAAAGAAAATAATAAGGAATATTATATTTACCAATGTTTTTGAATAGGCGGTTTCATCAACCTTTTTTTCTTTATTTATTATAACTGTTTCAGGTAATTTGGGCTCATCATATAAATACAAAAGAGCCAAAGGGAGTACTATAAAACCAAAAAGGTAGATTAGAAAAGGTGTTTGCCATCCAAAATCGGCTAACCAACCTGCAAACGATATAAATACAACTCCACCAATTCCCATAAAGGCACCTTGTAAACCTAAAAATTTGCTACGTTCGGAACCTTTATAATAATCACCAACCAGGGCGATTACCATAGTCATAATTCCAGCAACAGAAATACCGAGAAAAGCACGACCGATGAGAAGGAGGAGTAAGCTATTTGAAATGTAACCCGATGTGCCGCTGATACTATAAATCACAAGCGCTATCAAGAGGATTTTTTTTCGGCCAATAGTATCGCTAAGTTTGCCGAAAATGGGAGAGAAGAAGGCTATAAATAGTGCAGGTAGAGTAATTATCAGCCTTGTTAAAATGTCGGCATGGGGTGTTAAACTGAATATATTATTTATTTGTGGGAGTGATGGGGCGACCACTGCTCCAGCCATCATGGTCATCATGCTGGCTAGTAAGAGTGTGAGCTTTCGTAAGTTTTTTATTTTAAACATTTAACTTTTATGCTATTGGGCAATAAAGGTAGCTAAATAATATAAAGTGCATAAAAAAATGAAAAGGCAAAGCCACTATATATGACCTTGCCTGATTGATATTTTCAAATAAGTTATTTTTCTTAAAATTGCTCTCTGTATTTAGCTGTCATGTCAAAAACATCGGTAAGTATTTGTTTCTCTGTATCGTCTAAATTAATGCCTCTACGTTCCATTACCAATTGAGCTGTTTCGAAAGCTTTATCGAGCTGTGTAACCTTAAAGCCATGCGAACCTCCCCATGCAAACGACGGGATGAAATTGCGAGGAAAACCATCACCAAAAATATTAGCGCCTACGCCAACCACAGTACCGGTGTTAAACATGGTATTTATTCCACATTTTGAATGATCGCCCATAATTAGTCCGCAAAACTGTAGTCCGGTTTTTGTAAAACGATTATCAATATAATTCCAAAGTTTAACTTCGGCATAATTGTTTTTTAAATTTGAGTTATTGGTATCAGCACCCAAATTACACCATTCGCCTAATACTGAATTACCTAAAAATCCGTCGTGGCCTTTGTTTGAGTACCCAAAAATAACTACATTATTGAGTTCGCCTCCAACTTTTGAGTGAGGGCCTATGGTTGTTGGGCCATAAATTTTTGCTCCCATTTTTACAGTGCTATCGTTGCATAAAGCAAATGGTCCGCGTATGGCAGAATTTTCCATAACCTCGGCATTTTTACCAATATAAATTGGGCCATTGGTAGTGTTTAAAGTTGCGCATTCAACAGTTGCACCTCGTTCAATAAATACATCGTTAATACCAATAACGGTATTGGTTTTACTAATGGGCTGCGACTTGCGCCCTTTTGTAAGTAGTTTAAAATCAACTTCAATAGCTTCGCCATTGCTTTTAAATAAATCCCATGGATGGCTCACTTTTATGCAATCTGAAATGGTTTGAATACAGCGACCTTCACAAGAAATTTCAGGTTGAAAATTTTCGGCTGCTTTTTGGTCAATACGTAAGGCGCATATAGTATCATTACATGTTAGTACTTGACCAATTTCAAGATTGTCAATTTCGGATAGTAATTCGGCCGTTGGAATTAATGAACTGTTTATAAAAACATTATCGTCATCAATTACAGTTGGGTATTTCGCTTTTAAATGATTTTTTGTAAAGTACGAACAAGAATCTTTAAGGTATTTTTCCCATTTCCTTTTTATGGTTAATATGCCTAAACGAACTTCAGAAACAGGACGGGTAAATGTTAACGGTAACATTTGATCCCATGTTTTATCATCAAATAATATATAATTCATTACATTACGGTTTTATTTTCAAAGAGGGCAAAATAGAAATATTAATTCAAAAACCTAGAGGAAAAACGTCAAAAATTTAATTTTTACTAAAACGTTCGATAGAAATTAGAATAGAACAAAAAACTTCAGATACAATAGATGTAAATTGCATTGGTTATTAGCATTTTGCGGCTATTTTATTAAAGCCCTTTCTTCTTGAATATTCTTTAACTTGATACATAAATGCTTGAAACCTTGTTTCCGAGGAGCTATCTTCTTGCCCATCGTATGCAAAGTTTTCCCAAGGTAGCCCATTGTTATCTTGTCTGAAAACATCGGAAACTGAAGTGTTAAGTGTACCTGGCATGCAAGAAAATGGTAAGATATTTACAATGCCCGAAACGTATTTTTTTGATAGAATAGAAGCTGTGCCCAAAGCCATTGGAGGATCACCATCGTAATCTTGATGAATGTATTTGTTGCTTTCTGAAAGCATATCTTTTACTGGAATTTCTTCCTCTAAAGGGAATATTCCCGACACGGCTCTAACTAATTGATCCTCAAAATGATGCTGAAAGAAACCTTGCATTTTAGATTTCATAAGCCCTTTGGTGTCTTTTTTCCATTTGCTATCACGTCCATATCGATAGGTTGAGTAGTTTAACCACTCTCCAAATGGAGCCATTAAAGTTTCGGCGCCTAAATTTTCAAGACGGT
The DNA here is from genome assembly GCA_027858735.1 of Salinivirgaceae bacterium. Classification (GTDB taxonomy): domain Bacteria; phylum Bacteroidota; class Bacteroidia; order Bacteroidales; family SZUA-534; genus GH45. Next base: position 19,364 of record JAQICC010000443.1, on the reverse strand, counting down.
CTACAAGAAAGCTGCTGCAGAAGGGATTATCGCGCATAAATATTTCACCTACAATGGCTACAACAGGCTTTCTTTCTCCGTTTGAATAGGCTATAGTTTTGAATTTTCTTGCCGATTCTTTCATTACCGATACTAAATCTTTTCCACCCTTTTCAATTGATTCTACAACACTGCTTAAACATTCCTTATATACCTTGTTTGTTTGACCTTTTATGAGTTCGTATGGTCGTTTTTGCTGTTGCATTTTTCGTAATAGGTCAATAGCAATAATGCCTTTGTAAGCAAGGGTACGCCATTGGGTAGAGTGTCCTGGTGCAACACTGGCATATGAATCGTCGTTACTGGGTTGAAGAATTTCAACATCGTTAAACCCCAGTTTATTGAATATAATTCGCTGCAGTTTGTTGTAATTACCAAACCTACACGGTCCATTATGATCAGGCATAAAAAAAGCTACCTTTTTAGGATCTAGCCCTGGTTCCATTAGTTTTTTTACAAAACTTCCTGTAGTTGCAATCATTGGAAAACATTCTTGTCCGTTTGTATGCTTTCTGCCAATTTCTATGTCGGTTTCATCTTGCATAGGTAATACTTCGGCCTTTATGCCGACACTTTTACAGGCTGCAGCAAAAACATAAATAGCATCACGACCGTACGGAAAATATAAGGTTCTACCTTTTAAATTTGGTGTTGGGTTTTGTGTATGATCTACAAAAAGGGCTTGTTTTTGTGTGGAAGCGAAAGATCCTTTTAAACTATCTACAAAGGCTTCAATGCGTGTAATCATGCCGGCATCGGCACTATGTTCATCTACCTCAAGATGAAGGTAAGGTTTGTTTTTAATTTCTTTTTTTACATAGTGCTGAATAAAAGTATCGGGGCCACATTTAAAATTACCTAAGTAAATGGCATTCAAATTCTCTGTTCTGTTAACAATTCTGGCAGCGGACAATATTTTTTTCCCATTAGGCCAATACATGTTCGGATAGGCATCTGTAATATCCTCATTCTGCCAAGGCATAAAGTCTTGAGGAATAGGTAAAATATCCATTTTAATAAGTTTTTCAACCAAACTTAGGTTTTGCATCGGATCGGCTGTATTATAAGGCCTACCAAGTATTACAAAACTCATTTTATTTTTCGGTAGATTTGCTAAAACTTCTTTTCCTCTTGCCGAAATTGCGGCTTCAAACGCTTCTTGTGCAGTATTTGCAATATTTATAGCTTCTTTAATTTTTGCTTTTGAAAATCCGAATTTATCATTCATAAAGCTGCTAATCTCTTTTTGAAAAGCCGTATCAAAGTATTTAAAATGAAGGGTGGGTATGAGCAGCTTGTCTACGTTTTTGTGTTTGTTTAGTGCCGCTTTAACCATAAACGGATTAGACTGCACCCATGGGCAATTTGCACTGCTTGTTTTGTCTTTTTTGTCACTTTTATTATTTACTACAAAGGGTAGAAAAACGTAATCAATGTTTTTATCTAGTAAATCATTTACATGTCCATGAATAAGTTCAACAGGCAAACAAGTCTCTGCGGTCATCATTTCAATGGAGTTGGTAAGGATTGTTTTGTCCGATTCTCCTGAAATTACGACATCAAAATTAAGTTTCTCAAAAAAGCTTTTCCAAAACGGAAACTGCTGATAAAATAACATGAGGCCACGGGGTATCCCAATGGTGGTTTTTGTAGTTTTTACTTTTGGAGTATAGTCTTTTAGTAACATTTGCATTCGCTCATCAAACAGGTTTGGTATGTCTTTCCCCTTACCTTTTCTGTCTGCCATTTCGTAGATGTCACATATTCCGCCATAAAAAAGCGGTTTCTCACCTTCAACCTTAATAAGTCTTATTTCACACTGGTTCGAACATTTTTTACAGATAAATTTATCGGTTGTATAAGGTGCTTTGCCAACATTGAAACCTTTAAATTTTGTTTGTTGCCCATTGTTCATGTTCTCTCGGGCAAGTATTGCAGCGCCTATGGCTCCAGTTATATCAAAATGAGGAGGAATGTTAATTTTTTTACCCGTAATTTCTTCAAATGCTGCAACAACAGCTTTGTTATTGGTTACACCACCCTGAAAAAAAACATTTTTACCGATTGGTTTATCGCGAACCACACGGTTAATGTAGTTTTGAACAGTACTATAGGCTAAACCGGCAATAAGGTTTTCTTTATTATCGCCTTTTTGTAATAAAGAGTTGAGATCGCTCTCCATAAAGACAGTGCAACGTTCACCAAGTTTTGAAGGGTGACGTCCCTGAAAGCCTTGGTGCTCAAACTCTTCTTTAATGTTAATATTTAATTTTTCAGCTTGTTCTTCAAGAAATGATCCTGTTCCAGCAGCGCAAACCTTGTTCATTTCAAAATCAACGATTACCCCATTTTCAATTTGTATGTATTTAGAATCTTGTCCACCAATTTCAAAAATGGTATCTACTTCCGGATTAGAAGCAATAGTGGCTGTTGCCTGGGCAGTTATTTCATTAACAATGGTATCGGCCCCAGTAAAATCGCCTGTTAAGTACCTGCCAGAACCTGTTGTTCCAACACCTACAACATTTACTTTTTTACCAATTTCATCGCCTATTTCAGATAAGCCACGCCTTATAGCATCTAAAGGTTTACTTGCTGTAGGAAGATACCTTCGAGCAATAACGTTAATATCTTTATCAATTAAAACAACATTGGTGCTTAATGAGCCGACATCAATACCCAAGAAAACATCAACAAGTTCGGTTTCTTTGCTAATATCGCGAGTTTCTTTGTTTAAGGTGTAAGTTCTTCTTACCAATGGTTTTAGATTTGAATACTTACTCTGTTCAGCATTATTAATAAATTTCTCAAGTGATTCAATGCCTTTAAATGGAATGTAATCGGCAGTGTTTTTTTGATAATATAGTGATGCTCCAATTGCTCCCATTGATGCATGATGCTTTGGTATAATTAATTCATCTTCCTGTAAGTTAAGGATTTCGCGGAATGCACGTATCATGCCAATATTGGCAGCAACGCCACCTTGAAATAATACAGGAGCTGTAATTGATTTCCCTTTACCTAAAGTGCTTTTAAAATTCCGTGCAACAGCAAAACATAATCCGGCCACTATATCATGCACTGGGGTAGCAATTTGTTGTAAGTGTATCATGTCGCTTTTGGCGAAAACACTGCACCTGCCTGCAATTCTTGGTGGATTTTTCGATTTTAATGAGAGTTCGCCAAATTCCTTATCAATACTAACTCCAATTCGTTTCGATTGCTGATCGAGAAATGAGCCCGTACCCGCAGCACATAAGCTATTCATGGCAAAATCTGACAGGTACGACTGCCCTTTGATAAGGCCATTCCCCATGAAAATAAGCTTAGAATCTTCACCTCCCATTTCAATAATGGTTTTTGCACTTGGAAAAAGTTCTGCAGCTGCAGTTGAATGGGCAATAATTTCATTTATTGTTATTCCTCCTAGAATTTCAACGGCTTTTTTTCCTCCAGATCCTGTGAAAGAAATGTGTTTTAGGTTAACTTGAGGGTAATCCTTAAATATATCTTGAAGCCGTTTGTGTAAAAAATGGAAAGGTTTGCCATAGGCATAATCGTAATATTCTTTGGTTATTTTATTCTCACTGCTTAATATCACAGTGTTTACACTTGTTGAGCCAATATCAATTCCAAGAGAATAATTCATTTAGAAAATGTTTAATTAAGGTTAATTAATAAAAAAAATAATTCAGGTCAATAGCTACATAATTTTGAAAATGTGGATAGTTTTTATAGAGTATTGCTTCATAATTTTGTGCCACTTTGTCCATTTTTAAAATAGGTATTGAATTTGCAAGTTATAATAAACTAAATTATTTTTTCTGAAATAATGAGAACATGTTTGTTTTTATTGATGTTTAAGATTTACGAATTAAGTATTTTATGGATAAAGAAGAACAAAAAAAATCAAAATTAAATAAAGTGAACCTGAAAAAAGCATTTAAACTTTATAAATTTATAAAACCGTATAACGCAGAATACTTACTAGGCTTATTCTTTTTGCTGGGGTCAAGTTTAGCAAACTTAGCTTTTCCAAAATTATTGGGCGACTTAGTTAATTCAGGATCTGAAGGAAGTTTGGCTAATGATATAAATAGAATAGCAATTTTGCTTGCCGGAATTTTACTTATTCAAGCTACCTTTTCATATTTTAGAATTGTTTTGTTTGTTAATGTTACTGAAAAAACGCTGGCTTTTTTACGACGCGATACTTTTAACCATTTAATAAAACTACCCGTTAGCTTTTTTGAGAAACACAGGGTGGGAGAACTTAATAGTAGAATTTCGTCGGATATATCACTACTTCAAGAAACTCTAACCACCACTTTGGCAGAATTTATTCGGCAAGTAATTATAATAATCGGGGGAATTACTTTGCTGGCATTTACATCAATAAAGCTTACTCTATTTATGCTGGTTATTCTTCCACCAGTAATGGTGGCAGCAAGGTTTTTTGGAAAGTTTATTCGTAAATTTTCTAAAGAAGTTCAAAACCAAGTAGCTGATTCTAATACCATTGTTGAAGAAACGTTACAAGGCATACAAAGTGTAAAGGCTTTTACTAATGAGGCTTTTGAGATGAAACGCTATTTTAAGCGCACTCAGGAAATTGCTGAAATTGGTATGAAGAGTGGTAAATATCGAGGGGCATTCTCATCCTTTATTATATTTGGGTTATTTGGGGCTATAGTTGCGGTAATATGGAAAGGTTCAACCTTATTGGCTGAAGGCCAGATAAATTCTGGTCAGCTTTTTTCATTTGTTATATATTCAGTTTTTGTGGGAGGTACAATCGGAGGCTTGGCTTCTGTATTTGCAAGTATTCAAAAATTTATTGGAGCTACAGAAGCACTTTTTGAACTATTTGATGAGGAAGAGGAGTCAGTACTTGAAAACTTTGAATTAAAATCGGAAGAATTATTGAAGGGTGAAATTACTTTTAATGATTTATCATTTGCTTATCCGTCGCGGGAAAATCAACTGGTTTTAGAGCATGTTAATATGGCAATTAAGCCCAACCAGACCGTGGCATTGGTTGGTGCAAGTGGAGCCGGAAAATCAACTTTGGCTTCCTTAGTACTTCAATTGCATAAAATTACACAAGGCCATATCCTTTTTGATGGGAGGGATAGTTCTGAGTTTTCTATTTCAGGCTTGCGAAGTCAAATAGCTTTGGTACCGCAAGATATTTTTCTTTTTGGAGGAAGCATACGTGAAAATATTGCCTATGGAAAGCCCACGGCCTCAGATGAAGAAATTTACGAAGCAGCACAAAAAGCAAATGCCTTGGAGTTTATTGACCGATTTCCTGAAAAATTTGAGACCGTTGTGGGTGAGCGGGGAACCCAGGTTTCGGGAGGACAGAGGCAGCGAATTGCCATTGCAAGGGCATTGCTGAAGAATCCGAAGATTTTAATTTTAGACGAAGCAACATCGTCGCTCGATTCTGAATCGGAACGATTGGTGCAGGATGCACTTGATAAACTAATGCAAGGCCGAACCTCTATAGTTATTGCACATAGGCTTTCAACCATTCGTAAAGCCGACCAAATACTTGTGATGGAGCACGGTAAGTTGGTTGAAAAAGGTACCCATGAGGAGCTGATGCAGATACAAAAAGGTAAATATCGGAATTTAAGTGAATTGCAGTTTGCAGTATAGGTTACGATTATTCATAGATTTTAAAAATAATATATTCTATTAATCTGAGTCCGATATAAATATTACCTAAAGCTGTGTCATTATTTTCTATCGAACTCAGGTTGTTGTGAAATTTTGTGCATAAAAAAGCACTAAATTTTTTAGGTTAGCTATATTTTTCTATGAGCTCTTCAAAAATTCTATTTATTTCTTCATCAATAACTTCAAATTTCTGATTTGTCAGGAACCATTCAGCAATTTCTTTTGCTCCTTGTTCAAATAGTATTTTACATTCAAAACCACCAACAGCTCTTCTAATTTTGTCGTTGTCAAAAATCATGCTGTGGCATTTGTCACCCAATAAGCTATCGCCCATGTCTTTGTTATATTTGGCAATAATTGTTGAGGGTACATGCACCATTTTCACTTTTTTTCCTAATGCATTGCCCATTAATTCATAAATACGATTCCAGGTAATTAGTTCTTCAGAAGTAATGTGGAATGTTTCGTTAAAAGCCAAATCGTTATCTAAAATACCCACCAACCCCTTTGCAAAATCTTTATGGTGGGTCATAGTCCAAAGCGAGGTACCATCACCGGGTACAATAACAGGTAAATCGTTTTTTATTCGATGAAGAGTGGTATAGCCACCGGGCATTGGTATTAAGGTTTTGTCGTAGGTGTGTGATGGGCGAATAATGGTATAGGTAAAACCATAATTTGAAGCTTTTTTTTTTAGCAGTTCTTCACATGCAGCCTTATCACGTGAGTATTGCCATATTGGGTTGTTTAATGGAGTTTCTTCTGTAACAGGCAGTTTTAAAGGGGGTGTTTGGTAAGCCGAGGCCGAACTAATAAATACGAACTGCTTTGCTCTACCTTTAAACAAGTTCATTTTATATTTTAGCTGTTCAGGTAAAAATGTAATCCAATCAACTACCACATCAAAATTATGTTCTCCTAATACTTTTTTAACTTCATTTTTATTATTAATGTCCGCCATTAACATTTTTTCATCAGATAAAGAATTGTTTTTAAACGATTTTCCTCTATTTAAATGGTATAGATCAACATCTTTTTCTAGAGCTAAATCGGTGCATGCCGAGCTAATAATCCCTGTTCCGCCAATAAATAATGCCTTCATGTTCTTCTTTGTTTATATTATTAATAATGGTTTTGAAAGTTAATAATTACTGATGAAAATATTCCAGTTGATTTAATTTTGTTTTTTATAACGGTTCATGCGTCAATGTTTTTTAACATTTATTACTATATTTAAGGCATACTTATAATAAAATTTATCATGAGCGAGAACTATTTTAAAACGTATCCAAATAAAGAAGGATTCTTTAAGGAGTATGGTGGAGCCTTTATACCACCTGTATTAGAAGAGGAAATGAAAAAAATTACTGATGCTTATTATGCCATTAGCAAATCGCACAGTTTTATTTCTGAACTTCGAAGTATTCGCAAGCATTTTCAAGGACGTCCAACCCCTGTTTATTTTTGCAACCGTTTATCGGAAAAATATGGTGGTCGCATTTATTTAAAGCGTGAAGATTTAAACCATACAGGAGCCCATAAACTTAACCATTGTATGGGTGAGGCTTTATTGGCTAAACATCTTGGTAAAAAAAGACTTATTGCCGAAACAGGTGCAGGACAGCATGGTGTTGCTTTGGCTACAGCTGCAGCTTACTTTGGATTAGAATGTGAAATTCATATGGGTGAAGTCGATATGGCAAAAGAGTATCCAAATGTAGTTCGTATGAAAATATTGGGTACTGAAGTGGTACCAGTAACACATGGTTTAAAAACCTTAAAAGAAGCTGTTGATTCAGCCTTTCAATCGTATTTAAACGATCCGGTAAATACAATTTATTGTATTGGTTCGGTAGTTGGACCTCACCCTTTCCCAATGATGGTACGTGATTTTCAGCGTGTGGTGGGAATTGAAGCCAAAGAACAATTTATAGATATGACAGGTGAATTGCCTGACAAAATTGTTGCTTGTGTTGGTGGTGGTAGTAATGCCATGGGTATTTTTTCAGCCTTTTTAGACGATGAAGAATGTGAGATTATTGGTATTGAACCGGCAGGCCGTTCACTTGAAGTTGGTGAGCATGCAGCAACTATGACATTGGGAAAACCAGGAGTTATTCATGGTTTTAAATGCTATTTACTACAAGATGAAAAAGGCGAACCAGCACCTGTTTATTCTTGTGCTAGTGGATTAGATTATCCTGGAGTTGGACCAGAACATAGCATGTTAAAAGATATTAAGCGTGTTAAATACGATGTAATTAACGACAAAGAAGCCATTGATGCTTTTTATGAATTGAGTCGCTTAGAGGGTATTATTCCTGCTTTGGAAAGCGCTCATGCTGTTGCCTATGCAATAAAGCTAGCCCAACAAGATCCACAAAAATCTATTTTAGTTAATTTAAGTGGTCGTGGTGATAAAGATATTGACTTTGTGGTTGATACTTATGGATTGCCGGAATAGAAAAATAAAAACTTTATAATGGAAAGCAGAGCTGAGAGGTTCTGCTTTTTTTTATTGGATTTAATGATAGATTTGTAGCATTAATTGACCGAAAATAAGCAATTATATTTTATAAAAGTTGAATTAGATTAAAATAGAGCATAGTAGCCATGCAGAATGGGTACATTGTTGTTAATTATACCAGATGGTATAGGTTTATTGCTTATTAATATACTGCGAAAAGATTTTATTTGTAACTTGCTAATTCAAAATAAACCCAAAAAAAAAATTGCTATGAGAATCTTTATGAAGTTAAATTTAGTTGTATTATTCGCAGCCCTTGTTGGTATTGTTATGCCTGGGGTAGCACAAGAGAAAACAACAGAAGAAGCTGCAGTATATCGCAGAAGTTCGTTACACACTATGTTAATTGAAACGGGTGATTTTATGAAAAAAGACTTGGTTATTGGGTCATATAATCTTGCTCCATTTCCTGATAAGTATAACGATCACAGGTTAGAAATTAATACTTTTGATGCAACTCCTTTTATGCTTACCAAAGAGCAAAAAGCTGAGGCAAAGGAAGCCGATAAAGCAGAAAAAGATGCTGCCAAAGAAAATGGTGAAAAAGTTGATAAAGAAAAAGTTAAAAATGCTGAGAAAGAATTACCTCTCGCCATTGAAAAGTATTTCATTCAAAACAAAGTTGCCAATAAATTGGTGGCAAAATGGTTCAATCGCCAAGAAGATGGTACCTTTGATATGAGTATGATACACGAGCGTGGTTCGTATGATGCTACCGAAATGGAAGCGCAAATTGCAAAAGGAAGTATCCGTGGATTAGCATCGCTAAAAGATGCTGGTGAGGAACTTATTAGTAATACATTTGTTGTATTAAATAGTATGAATTTTGTTGAGAATGAGCCTATTGCATACGCAATAAAAGAATCGGCATTGATTTTGGCCAATAGATTGCCTAGTTTAGCTCAAACAGCTGCTAAAGCTGCTGCAGAAGCTGCTTATGTAGCTACCAAAGATGGCTATTCTGTTTGGGCTGTATCTTATCTTTTTCAACTTGAATGGAATGATGAAATAGCTAATGAATTTTACATGGAAATGTGGATGGATAAATCAAATGTTGATTCGGCTATTAAAGAAAGATTTGATACAACCTCAATTTTTAAATTAAATTATATAGGTTTTGAAAAAGCAAAATCGCTAGTACTTATAGGAGTTGGAAAAAGCGAACAACAGATTATTCAACAAGCCACAATTCGCAACGTTGATAAAGTTTACACCAAACTTCAAAAGACTTATGATGTATTTAAAACCAAAACTCCAATATACTCTGTGGATCCGGTAGTTGCTAAAATTGGATTAAAAGAAGGCATTGAGAAAAATGATAAGTATGAAGTGCTTGAGATGGTAGTTGATAAAAAAACCGGTTTAACAAAGTATGCAGTAGTAGGTACTGTGAAAGTAAAAAATGCAAATATTTGGGATAATAGATATTATATGGGTGAAGGGGAAGCTGCCGATATGGAAGAGCCAGCAGATGGCGAAGTTGTAGCAGTTCCTGATGAAGAAGAAGTAACGGGTAATAGAGATTTAGATGGAACCCATTTTAAAGGTGGTGGTAAGAAAGTTATGACAGGAATGCTTTTAAGACAGGTGAAGTAATAATTAAAAGTAATAGAACCTTATTTAACACAGATTCACGGATTAAACATAAAATCTGTGAATTTGTGTTTTTTTTGTTCCAAAAATTTAGTTTCAGGCCATAAATACATTAATTTAAAAGGTTAAAAATGAGAACGATAATCATAATAAATGGCCCTAATTTGAACTTGCTTGGCATAAGAAAACCAGAAGTGTACGGCATTCTTACATTAAGGGCTTTGAGCCAAGAATTGATAATTTACGGTAAAGATAAGGGATACAAAGTTGAGTGCTTTCAATCGAACCATGAAGGCAAAATAATTGATAAACTGCATTCAACCCTTAAGAAGAAAAAATATATAGGGTGTATAATAAATGCAGGTGCCTTCACCCATTATAGTTATGCTATTCGCGATGCCATTGAAGCTATAACAATTCCTTGTATTGAAGTTCACTTATCGGATATTGAAAAACGCGAAGAGTTTAGAAAGCTATCCGTTATAACAGAGGTTTGTAAGTCTCAATTTAAAGGCATGGGAATTGATGGATACAAAAGGGCTCTCGATCTTTTGCTTGAATAATATTGAATACGATACTAGAAATCCTCAAAAATACTTATTTTATATAATTTGATTTTTTTGTTACATATTAAGTTTCAATTGTTGCAATATAATACACCTATTTCATAAGTTTAATTTTAATAGCTAATTTTATGGTTATATAATTAAATTGGGTTTTCTATAAATTATAAATATATGGAGATGAAAACAACTTTTATTCTTTTTTTTGCCATTTTTATCTTGGCATCATGTCATCAAAAACAAGCTACCCAGTTAAATAAGCACGATGAAAAAATTGATTCGTTAATAGCCGTAATGACAATTTATGAAAAGGTTGGTCAATTAAATGTGATTAATTTCGGAGGGAACCTGATTAACCCACAAGGAGAAGAAATTGATATTGATGCGGCCATTCAAGAAGGTTTAATTGGAGGATTACAGAATATTCGTGGAGTTGATCTTTTAACGAAGCTGCAAAAATTGGCAGTTGAAAAATCCCGTTTAGGAATTCCATTAATGTTTCCAGCTGATATTATTCACGGTACCGAGGTGATTTTTCCAATCCCCTTGGCATTTGCCTCAAGTTGGGATTTGAAAGGTATTGAAGAAATTTCGAAAATATCAGCTAAAGAAGCTACAGCGCTTGGAATAAATTTAACCTACTCACCAATGGCTGATATTGCTCGCGATCCAAGATGGGGACGTGTAATGGAAGGTGCAGGTGAAGATACATATTTAACTTCTGCCATCACATCGGCAGTCGTAAAAGGCTATCAAGGAAATGATTTGTCTGATCCTTCCACATTTGGTGCTTGTGTTAAGCATTTTGCAGCATATGGTGCAGTCGAGGCTGGTCGCGATTACAATATAGTTGATATGTCGTGGCGTCGCTTACGTGATGTGTATTTACCGAGTTACAAAGCGGCTTTTGATGCGGGTTGTGCATCCACCATGGTTTCTTTTAACGATATAAATGGGGTACCCTCATCGTCTAATACTTATTTGTTACGCGATATCTTACGTAACGAATGGGGTTTTGAAGGCTTTGTTATTGGCGACTATACTTCGGTTGGCGAATTGGTAAATCATGGTGTGGCAAAGGATTTAAAGCATGCAGGAGAATTGGCAATTAATGCTGGTTTAGACATTGATATGGCATCGATGGCAATTTTAAAGCATGTGCCTGAATTAATTGAAGAAGGAAAGGTTATGATGGAAACACTAGATGCGGCTGTAAAAAATGTATTACGTGTTAAATATGCTTTAGGCATAATGGATAATCCGTATTTGTATCTTGATAAAAAGCGTGAAAAAGAGGAGGTATTTAAACCGGAATATTTACAGGCTGCGCGTAGCATGGCTCAAAAATCGATGGTATTGTTAAAAAACAAAAATCAGTTGTTGCCTCTTAATAAAAACATAAAGAAACTGGCACTTATTGGACCGTTTGTTGATGATAACAATACCCCTATGGGTGGTTGGGCCTTTGGCGGTTCCCATTATGAAAGTATAGTTTCATTACTTGATGGTATTAAAAATAAAGTATCAGATAATACTAAAATAATTTATGCAAAAGGATGTGATGCCAACAATGAAGAAGCAGATCAGATTCCTCAAGCTGTGCAAGCGGCTAAAAGCGCTAATATAGTTGTAGTTGCACTTGGTGAACCGTTAGATATGATTGGAGAGGCTAGAAGTAGAACAAGTCTGAATATACCCGGAAAGCAGATGGAATTGCTAAAAGCATTGCACAAAACAGGCAAGCCCATAGTCGTGTTATTGTTTAGCGGTCGTCCGTTATTGCTTGACTGGATTGATGAAAATATACCATCAATAGTTCAGGTTTGGCACTTGGGGCATGAATCGGGTAATGCTATTGCTGATGTGGTGTTTGGCGATTATAATCCATCGGGTAAGCTAACCATGAGTTTTCCTCATTCAGTAGGACAGATACCAATTTACTATAATAGCTTTCGTACCGGCCGACCATATCAAGAAAACTATCGTTGGAGTACGCATTATATGGATAGTCCAAATACACCTCTTTATGCCTTTGGTTATGGTTTAAGTTACACCAAATTTGAATATTCAAATATTGAATTATCCGATTCGGTACTTAACAAAAAAGGAAAAATTAAGGCTATCATAAAAGTTAAAAATACGGGCGAATACGATGGAACTGAAATTGTACAACTCTATATTCAAGATTTGGTAGGTAGCATTACCCGTCCTGTAAAAGAATTGAAAGGCTTTGAATTGGTTGAACTTAAAAAAGGCGAAGAAAAGGAAGTAAGATTTACCATTGATATTGAAGATCTGAAATTCTATAATAACGAATTAGATTTTATTGCTGAACCTGGCGGTTTTAAAGTATTTATTGGTACAAGTTCTGACAACGTTAAGGAGGCAAAATTTGCTTTAGATTAACTAAACCATAGTGCAAAATGTTTTTCCCTCTGAGAAGCTTTGTGATTTCTTTGTGAATCTCCGTGTAATAACTTAGTATACTATCATACAGAAATTTGCAAAGGAATCGTGGAGTTATTCATTGAGCTTCAAAATAGACTTTTTTAATGGGATATTATTTTTAAGTTTGCTTTGAAATTACCTTAGTTTTCTTTTTATCTTTGTTATTGTATAAAACACTTTAATATCTTTGGGTTTAATTCCCCGAGGCTTGCCTCGTTTTATTTGAAATTTGAAATTTGTTTTTTTGAATTTTAATGCCTCGAGGTTATTTACTCTTTTAGGTATGAAAAATTTATTAATCCTCACCGTCACATTATTCATATCGTGTAATCAGGGTGAAATTTAATTAATTATGTGTGGCGATGATGTGGAATTTTGCGAAGCGGCAAATCAGGCATGTGTTGAGGCTTTGTGAGTTGTAATAATTTAGCCAGATGAAAAAAACGAAAGCTTTATTAGTACAGTTGAAGTATGTGAAGTTTTATTACTTAAGGTGTGATATTCCTAAAGTAGAAAGTAATACCAATTAAACATTAAAATGCACCGTATAATTATCTTCTTTTTAGTTTGCTTATCATCATAAACATATTCCGTAGCATAATGCTATGCAAAAAGTTTCTTCTTCAATCAAACTAAAAATATTTAAAATTCTAAAGCCGCATTCCAAAATTCAATTGGTATAAGCTCTTTACATAGATAAGTGAAAGTTGTCATTGATTTACTATACACGATAGAAAAGGATGAAGAAATCCGTGAAAAAACTCGTAATATTTTGGTGTTTAACGCAAATATTATATAAAAAAAAGGGTGTCGCAAGCGGCACCCTCTTCCAAAAAAAAATGAAAATCTATTGTTTAACTATTTGTTTACTTATGCTTATACCATCGGCATTTAGGGCTTTTAATAGAAGTATTCCGCTAGGGAAACTGCTAATATCAATAAGCATTTTTCTATTTAAATTATCAGAATAGAAAAGTACCGATCCTGTTGCGCTATAAATAACTAGCGATTTTACATCAGATTCAGTTGTCATTTCTACTGTAATATTGCTTGTTGCAGGGTTTGGATAGTAAGAGAAATTCATTGAATTTGCTTCTTTAAAGCTTGAAATTAGAGTCATTGTAATTTCAATGTCTACATCTGCATCATTAACCGCAACCTCATCTGTAATATCGGCATAACCTTCAAGAGTTATAGTGTAGGTATAGGTATTTGATAAAAGATAAGTTGAAACTATACCATTTTCATCAGCAATTAAATCTTCACCATCAATAGTTATAGTAGCACCAGGTAAAATGTTTGCACCATCGGTAACTGTAAATGTTATTAACAGAGAGCCTTCTGGAATTACATTTAGCTCAATTTCGCTAAGTACATTCTCCATTGCTACAGTTATGGTATTTGATTTGCTATTATAACCATTGAGTGATACTGTGTAAATATAATCACCATTTACCAAATTACATTGTGCATAACCTGTTGAATCGGTATAGATAGTAGTATCGTTAATAGCAATTGCGGCATTGTTTAGTACAGTATCGCTATCAGTAATTTTAAATTCAACGGTGTATAAGATACTGTTATCAATAGCCAATTCTACAGCTTCGTTTACTGCCTGATCACTTATTGTGATATTTCCTTCAGCGGTAATATAACCTTGCAGTAAAGCAGTGTATGTATAATCGCCTTCAGGTAATTCAACAGTAGCAATACCTTCAGCACTTGTTATTAGAGTTGTATTATTAATACTTATTTCAGCATTTTCAAGATTGTTTGTGCCCTCGGTCACATTAAATGTTACAAGTTGTGTTACTGTGGGTATTTCTTTTAATACAATAGTATCAACAGCATTTTCGGTTGTGAAAACCAAGGTATCAATGTATGTCGTAAACCCTTCTAAATTAACGGTATATTGATATTCATTAATTTTTAAGTTATCCAGTGTTGCATTCCCATAATAACCGGTCATTAAACTGGTGTCATTAATGTTAATTAAAGCAGAATCAATTGGATTGTTTTCTTCGTCTATTACTAAAAATTTAGCATTGAAGTATGCTCGTGTACCTACAAAGTCAAGATTTGCAGAATCAGCCACAACACCATCAATGGTAATGGTTTCAGGTTCAAACACGAAATTATATCTGGTTACTTTAATACTAATATCCGATCCTTTTTTTACTTCAAATGCATATTCAGAAGAATCAGAATCAATATATGAATTGTTTACCAAAACATCATCTACATATAAGCGAACGCTTGAGTTTGGACTATTATATACTGTACCACTTAAGGTAAAGTTTTCAACGATGTTGAAATCAAGTCCGGTACTATCAGTTTCAATATCAGCAATTGTATATTCTGTAGGTTCAATAGTGTACCCTTCTTTTACGGCTTTAATAGTTATTGTTTCATTTTTTACTGCAATATAAGAGTATGAATCACCATCAGATTCAACCATAATGCTATCAATAATTTCATTATTTGAACTAAATAACAGCTTTACATTATCGGCTCCGGTAATGGTGCCTGATAACTCATAAGCTTTTTGGCTGGTAAAGCTAACATGCGATGTGTCGTTGATAATGCTATCGATAACATGAGATTCAGGGCTAAATTTATAACCATCTTTATGAGCCGATAGTTTAACATTAGCACCATAAGGTACTGTTGCGTAGTATGATATATTTTTACGGAAGATTGTATCTTGAACAGTGTCGTTATAAGTGAGGTAAATGTAGGTGCTATCAATATCCAGGTAACCACTTATATTACATGCTTTGTATCCTTCAAAGTTTATATTTGTTCTGTTTTCAAAAACACTGTCAATCTCAACTGTTTGGGGGGTGAATGCATATCCTTTGCTGTATGGATAAATTTTAACCATTTGGCCTTGTCCTACAGTAAATTTGTATTGAGTACTATCTGATGTAATTGAAAGATATTTATTACTACCCTTATATATATCAGCTCTTATATTACCATCAGAAACACCAGTAACCATACCTTCTAAGGTATACGCTTTTAACGCTTCAAAGTCAAGAGATAAGCTGTCTTGAGATGGGGAAATGTAATAATAAGAAGGTTCAAAAACGTATCCTTCTTTTTTAGGCGTAATTGTGATTTGTTCACCAACCCCAGCCTCGAAATTATAGGTGCTATTTGAGTTGCATAGTATTGAATCATAAATTTCATTGTTTACTTTAAATGTAATTAGAATATCATCAGCATTTGTTACAGTACCTGATAAATTATAAATTTCGGTTATTTTTTGAGTAAACTGCGCAGCATAACTTTTATGAGTAGGAACAGTGTCACCGGGCTGCATTTTGTCGTAATAATTGGTTTTCCATTCATTGAATTCGTAATAGCGTTTTTTAGCAACGGGTAGCACAAATGAATTGTAATTTCTACTTTCAAATGCCTTTTTACCAATATAATGCAGTTTGCCTGTTGATTTAAATATTACAGTATCAAGATTATCATTGGAATAGGATCCATCGAAAGCTGAATTGCCCACATAATTTACATTTTCAGGTATAACTAGTATACTATCGAATTTATTCATGGCAAATGCACTCATTTCTATTGTATCAACCTTATTAGGTATTTCTACATAGGTTAATTCATTATTGCTAAAAGCGTTCTTGCTAATTTTATGAACATTCTTGGGAAGAGTTAATGCTGCTAATTTATTGTTATCAAAAGCAGCCTCGCCAATATAGGTAACACTTGCAGGGATGTCTATTTCACTAAGTTTATTGATCGAAAATACATTAGCTCCAATATATTCAAGCTTTGAAGGGAGTTTAATATTGAATATATTTTTATTTGCGAATTGTGAAGCGGTTATGCCTTTAATAAGCTGATTGTCTAATGTGTCAGGTATTGTAATTACGCTACCTAAAAAATCGTAAGTACAATTTATTATATTGTTATCTATTACTTCAACATCGTTATCGGTTAGGGTGTGACTGATTATGGCCTTATATGAGTTACTAAAATCAGTAATGTTAAAAGCCCCAGTATAAGTGCTATCATCACTGTCAATCCATTTTATAAAACCAGACAAGGTAGTTTGCGGAACATGAATATTTTTTAGTTCACTAGCATTAGAGCTAAAAGCATTGAATCCGATGTTACTTAATAAATTACAGTCATTTAAATTTACACTATCAATAGCATTGCTATTAAATGAACGATATCCAATATATTCTAACGATTTTGGAAAGATTACTATTGATAATTTGTTTTTTTCAAAGGCCTTATCACCCACATATTTTAATTGGCTGTTTTCAGCAAAAACAAGACTCATAATTTTTTGGGAAGTACTTGAGTATCCATAGTTATTTGAAAAAGCATCTTCGTTAATGGTTGTTACCGATGCAGGTATGGTTAAGCTATCGATTAAATTGTTGTAAAATGCTTTTACACCAATATCTTCTGTTCCTTCTAATAATGTTAGAGCTGTAATATTATTAGTGAAAAATGCCGAATCGGCAATCGTTTTGATACTACCGTTAAAGGTCACTGTTGTTAACTTGTTTTCAGCAAAACAAGCTATGTCTAACGATTTAACTTTCTCAGGAATATCAAGTGAATTAAGATCGTTTTGGGCAAATGCAAATTTTCCGATACTAATAGTGCTATCAGGTATAGTTACCGAGCTAAGGCTATTTTTATAGAATGCATAATCGCCAATAGTATCAATAGTTGCAGGTAATGTAATGCTGGTAATATTATTTGCAGCAAAGAACCTAGCATCTTTATTTCCTTCAAATGCGCTTTCTCCAATATAGCTTAGCACTGCATCAGAACTAAAAGTCACAGAATTTAAATTGTTCATGTAAAAAGCGTTTGCTTCAATACGTTTAACGTTTTTACCAATATTAATATTTTCAAGTTTATTATTGTAAAAGGCATTTTTACCAATATTTACTAAAGCATCGGGTAAATTTGCAAATGCTATTATATTAGAATAAAAAGCAGTATCACCAATTATTTTTAATGAATCGGGTAATTCCAATTCAATTAATTTTTTTGCTTTAAATCCTCTATGAATTTCGGTAATGTATTGACCATCAAGCGAATTTGGAAATGCAATATATTGATCAGAAAAATCGTACGAAACGCTAGTTATTTTTCCATTTTCAACAACAACATCATTATCGGTTAATGTATATTTTGCAATAGCTTTATATTCTTCAGTAAAATCGGTTATAGTAAATTGGCTTGTATATTTTTTACCATCGCTATACCAATATTTAAAATTTGGGATAACATTAGGGTTGTAAGTAAATGAAACAGAACTTAAACCTTCATCACTTTTAAAAGCATAAGCACCAATCTTTTTAATATTTGGTGTTCCTGAAAAGGTTACACTGGTTAAGTCGCCGTTATTAAAAGCACGGTCGCCAATAATTTCAACGCTCGATGGAATGGTAATAGTGCTAAGTCTGTTATATGCAAAAGCTCTACTCCCAATTTCGGTTACTCCACTTGGTATATTTACGGATTTTATATAGGTAGCTACCATTGAATTAGCTTGAATAATTTTTAAGCTTGAAGGTAATTTAAGATCAGAAATCATTGCAGGGCTTGAACCGAATATTTGATATCCTAATTCTGTAATTGTTTGGTCATCAAGATAACTTGGAATAATAATGTCTCTGTCGGTACCCTTGTAGGTAACTTTTTTCAGTACTCCATCAACTACCTCAACTTCACTATTGGTTAATGTATGTGTAGCAAACATATTATTACAGTTTAAAAGTAGAACTGTAAAAACGGCTAAAATTTGCCAAAACTTAATTTGTAAGAAATTTTTCATTTAATTTTTCATTTAATTTTTATAAAAAAGTTATGATGTTAATCCTGAATCTTCATTTATGTTGTTGCAGTAGGGGAGTGATTTTGAAAAAATAAATGCGTTTAAAAGATGTTTTTTGATAATTACCAAAGCTTACTTCAAATTCTTAGGTTCTATATCAATTCTTCATATACATATTTTGTAATGTGTATAGCACAAAAAGATAGCGGCAGTTTTTAACTAATTGACATAATATTTAATACTATATGTATATAGTAATTGATGCTTCTTTTGCTTTTTAATCCCTTAATAATTAGCCTGAATTAAGACCTGCAAATCATGAATTTCTTTAAAAATATAAATTAAGTAATTGTGTATTGTATATCAGTCTGGAGTCTGGTGTTCCAATCTTGTTGTATTGTTCTAAACAATGGAACAATTATATGCTGTTAGACTGGTTGCAATTATGATTTCGGTGCTGCATTTAAAAATATATTGTTACATGCTTTTTCACTATATTTTTAACACAAGCTTAATATTAAACCTAAGTTGAGCGATTCGAACATAGGGAAGAGGCGCTTTACCTAGGTATAACCCTCCCGACCTCCGGTACGGGACAGGCTGACCTAGGAATTGTTGGTTTTCACATTTTGAGTAGCCTGCCCCGATTATTTCGGGGAAACGAAAAGTATGAAAACCTTAC
>JAQICC010000277.1 GCA_027858735.1 Salinivirgaceae bacterium | reverse complement strand
TAAATTCAGCCCAATTAAAGAATTATAACAATCTGAAAGATTCCGATGAACTTTCAGAATATTTTGAATTAAAGGAATATTGTTCCTCGAATAAACTTACTGAATTTAAAAAGGCTATTACTGAACAACTGAGTACAGAAAAAAATAGAACCAAAGAGCTAAAAGCACTAAAGAAAAATTCCGCAGTAAAAGTTTATCAAAAAAGCAAAGAAAAAGAAACCATCGATAAACCAGATGAAGTTACACAATTAGAAGAACTTGGGGCTTATTTAAGTTCAGCCGACTACAAAAACAAACTTGAACAGCTTGAATATAAAAATACCGAAGAATATAAAAAAGAACAAAAATTTAAGCAACTTCAAAAAGATAAAAGATTTAAAATATATCTTTCATTTATCGATTCGGCACTTTTTAAACATTACGACAGCTTTAAAGATTCTGATAATTTGAAAAATTATGAAGAATTAACAGAATATATAGCATCAAGCGAATACCAAGAAGCACTAAATAGTTTCACCTACAAAAACACCGACGAATATAAAAAAGAAATTGAATTTTCTGAACTTAAAAAAAGCACAAAAATTGTAAACTGGGAAAAATATCAAAAATCGAAACCATACATTTTGTTTAAAGAGATTGAAAACTCAGACCTTCTTAAACAATATGAAGAACTTGATGAATTTGTGAATTCCGAAAAATTTAAAGAGTATAAAGAATATATGCTGGATAAAGATAAATGGAAAAAAACAGATGAATATAATCAGGAAGTGCGTTTGGGAGAATTAGAGAAATCGGACAATATTAAATGGTATTTTGCCACTAAGGATTCAAATAAATTTGATGAGCTCAAAGCTTGGAAAATAACTTTTGAAGATGATTTTACCTCTGGAAAAGTAGAGGACGAAAAATGGATGAATAGTTATTTCTGGGGAAAAATGATGCTAAACGATAGGTATGTAATGGCCGATGATAAACAATATTATACGGACAATAAAAACTTTGAGCTAAATGGAACTACGCTTAAGATAATTACAAAGAAAGAAAAAAGCGAAGGTAGAGTTTGGCATGCAACTCATGGTTTCTTTACGAAAAATTTTGACTATACCTCTGGTATGTTGAGCACAGCAAATAGTTTTCGCCAACAATACGGAAAAATAGAAGCAAAAATTAAATTAAATGCTGAGTTTCCAGTTTACCAAGCATTTTGGCTAAAGGGTGAAAAAATATTACCCGGAGTCGATATTTTCAAATTCAACATGGACAAAAAAAATCGTTTCCAAATGTCTACTTTTTGGGGTGATCCGTTAAAGGCCAAAGAAGCTCAGAACAAAACAAATAAGCTTAATGGAGCAAACTTTACAAAAAATTATTTCATTTACACTTTAGACTGGGAAGAAAATAAACTTACCTGGAAAATAAATGGCATTGAAGTTTTTTCTACAAATCAGGGTGTTCCTAATGAACCCTTATACTTAATGCTTACAGCAGGAATTCAAAAAGAACCGACTGTAGATTTGGCTCCAGCAGCATTTGAAATAGATTGGGTAAGATGCTACGAAAAGGTTAATTCATAAAATATTATATACACTAATTTATATTTAAGGCTGCATTTTGCAGCCTTTCATACTTAAAAAAATGAACAAAAAAGAATTTAAAATAGTGTTCATGGGAACACCTGATTTTGCTGTTGAGAGTCTAGAAGCATTGGTAGAAAATAACTTTAATATAGTTGGCGTTATTACAAGTCCCGACCGACCAGCCGGAAGAGGACAGAAAATAAATCAATCGGCGGTAAAAAAGTATGCTGTTGATAATAATTTGAATGTACTACAGCCCTCTAATTTAAAAGATGCTGATTTTCAAAACGAATTAAAATCATTAGGCGCTCATCTTCAAATAATTGTTGCCTTTAGAATGTTACCTGAAAGCGTTTGGAGCATGCCCCTTCTTGGTTCAATTAATTTGCACGGATCGCTTTTGCCACAATACCGTGGTGCTGCCCCAATTAACTGGGCTGTAATTAATGGGGAAACAAAAACCGGAGTTACAACCTTTTTTTTAAAGCACGAAATTGATACTGGTGATATTATAGAACAAGAGTTTATAAATATTGAGAATAACGATACCGCTGGTTCAATTCACGATAAACTAATGGTTGTTGGAGCCAATCTAATAGTAAAAACAACCCAATCAATTATTGATGGCAGTTTTAAAGAAACACCTCAAAACAATTTAATTAACTCTGAAATTAAACACGCCCCTAAAATTTATAAAAATGACTGTAAAATTGACTGGACTCAACCTGCCTTAAAAATTCAGAATACAATTAGAGGACTAAGCCCCTACCCCACTGCTTGGTCAACTTTGAAGAATGAAAATGGACAACGTATTGATTTTAAAATATTCAAATCCAGCCTTGAGCAAACAGATCACAACCTAGATTATGGAACTGTTTTAACCGGCAATAATGAATTTATGAAAATAGCTGTACCAAATGGTTTTATTAATATTCTAGAATTACAGCTAGCTGGCAAAAAACGTATGCAAACAGTTGATTTCCTTAGGGGATTTCAACAAATAAACGAATTTTCAGCTATATAAATTTTAGGGCTCTGATATATAATGCATCGGTTAAAATCTTTGTGATACCTTTGTAATTTGGTGTCTTGATGGATTAAAAAAATGCCACAAAATCACTAAGACACAAAATTTCCACTAAGAACAACAAATGTTTATATCATAAATTTAATTCTTTTTCTTCTTTTTGCGTAGGCTTAGGGTATAGCCTATTTCAGGTTCGCGACCATAATCGAAATTATTAAGACGGTACAAATGTTTTAGTTTTACACCATACTTTTGCGAAATAATGTACATATTCTCACCAGCGCTTATGGTATGGTATTTATAGCCCACAGGAGCCTTCCTTCTTTTGGGCTGCAAATATATTTTTGTATCTGGTATAAGTTCTGCACCTGAAGGCAATTCATTATATTTAATTATCTGCCAAGGCATTACCTCTTGTTCTTTTGCAATAGATTCATATGTATCGCCATCCTCAACAATAACATAATCAATTCTATTGTAGGTTTTCACCTTATTCCCGAACGGATTTATCTCATAATCATCAACATTATCAGCAAGTTCTGGTATTGGTTCAATTCTTTCATCTTGGTGTTTAACCGGCTTATATTTTCTATCATCAAGCGTATACAGCAGGTTTTCTTCAATAATTCTAATAAGTAATTTATCGTATTTGGGATGAGTGGCATACCCTGCTTTTTTTAAACCTCGAGCCCAACTCTTATAATCTGTAGTTTTGTATGCAAATAAGAACGCATATCGTTGGTGTTTACTTAAAAATTCAGAATGGTCTTTAAACGAAAGTTCTGCATTTTTGTATTTCCTAAAACACTCATTCCGTTTATCGTCGTCATGCCTTATGGTTTTACCGGTCCAATCATTATGGCATTTAATGCCAAAATGATTATTGGCTTTTACGGCTAATGAGCTATTTCCATTTTCCGACTCTAAAATACCCTGTGCCATGGTAATACTAGCGGGTACACCTGTGCGTTTCATTTCTTTAATTGCAATTCCTTTGTATTGATTAATATACTCGGTTCGGCTTAATTTTTGTTGAGCCGCAGCACTTACAACAGTTATAAATAAAAAGGCACTAATAAAAATATATTTTACCATGTACAATAATTTAGACTTGAAAGCCCGAAAATAATTATTTTATTCATGTTGTTTTTATACTATTCAAAAAACTTCTCAAATACTAATTAACAATACTCTTATAAAAAAACAATCTCGAACAAATTAACGAGGTGTTAAAATGAAATTATTCAATTAAATGTAGCAAGCCGCAGGGAAGCCCATAGGCCTCGATAAATTAGGGATGAGGTTGAATAATAATAATTAAATACTCAGATTTTTTGTATCTTTAACCTTACAATTCTCAAAATGATAAAGAAAGAACTGATAACCATTTATAAGGAATTCAATTCAGAAGCTGAATTTTCCGAAAAAGATAGAGAACTTATTAAAAAAGCGAAAGATTCGGCCTTAAATGCCTATGCACCCTATTCTGAATTCAAAGTTGGTGCCAGCTTAATCCTCAATAATGGCAAAATATTCGCTGGAAATAATCAGGAAAATGCTGCATACCCATCAGGCCTCTGTGCAGAAAGGGTTGCTGTTTTTTATGCCAATGCACAGTATCCAGATATTGCCGTTTCAACTATGGCAATTTGTGCCATAAATAAAAATGGCTTACTTAAAACACCGGTAACTCCTTGTGGAGCATGCCGACAGGTTTTGCTTGAGACAGAACTTCGATTTAATTTTCCCATAAAATTAATACTTATTGGTTCAAATAAACTAATTGTATTAGATAGCATTACTCATTTAATGCCACTACATTTCAAAAAAGACTATTTGGAAGAATAACCCCCCTTTTTTTTATACATTTTTTAGCAATAAGAAAGTTTTACAACCCTTTTGTTTGGTATAAAAATACATTTACACAATATTTTTCTATTTTTGTGTTAATCAGGTAAGCACACAATAATTATTGTTAATAATATATATAAGATGAAAAAAGCTGCAACTATAAAAGATATTGCCAAAGCCTTAAGTGTTTCAATTTCGACAGTGTCTAGAGCCCTTCAGGATAAACCTGAAATATCAGAAGATACTAAAAAATTGGTTCGCGAAATGGCAAAAAAATTAAAATATCGTCCAAACTCGATGGCTGTTGCATTAAAAACCCAAAAATCATACTCAATTGGTGTAGTAGTACCCCAAATTGTTAGTGCTTTCTACGCATCAGTTGTAAAAGGTATTGAGCAAGTAGCTAACGATTTAGGCTATCAGGTTTTCGTTAGTTCATCGAACGAAGACATGAAAAAAGAACAGAATAATGTTAATGGCTTTCTTGATCATAGGGTTGATGGTCTTATTGTATCGCTATCAAAAGCAACTGATAGTTTCGATCATATAAATTTAATTGAAGATAATGAAGTTCCTTTGGTTCTTTTTGACAGAACTTCAAAAGAAATAAATGTACCCAAAGTAGTGGCAAACGATGCCGATGCAGCATATATGGCTGTAACACATTTAATTTCGAAAGGGGCTAAACGAATTGCACTTATTACCGGACCAGAACATATGCTTATTGGTAGAAACCGTTACCGGGGTTATAAGGCCGCACTTGAAAACAACAAACTTGCAGTTGATGATGAAATAATTGTTCGTTGCAATCTGTCGGTTGAAGATGCAAGATATGAATCTGAAAAACTTTTAGCCTTAGATAACCCTCCTGATGCTATTTTTGGAATTAATGATGAAGTGGCAATTGGAGCCCTTTTTGCTATTAAAGAGATCGGGCTTAAAGTACCTGATGATGTTATGGTTGTAGGATTCTCAAACAGCAATCGTTCGCGATATATGGAACCTTCGTTAACTACAATGGATCAAAACCCTGAGAAAATTGGCGTTTTGGCTGCAAAGCTATTGTTTGAGCAAATAAATGGTAAGCCTGGTTTCGGAGCTACAAAAGAAATTATTGTGCCTTCTACTTTAATTATTAGAACTTCATCAAATAGACAATAAAAAAACGGACCCTGGACGATCCGTTTTTGTTGGGTTCAAGCTGAGATTCTTTACACCCACATAACAACAACTATAGTGTAGGATTCGATTTAATCTTTATTGGTTAAATCGAATTTTACTTTTAGGTAATAAACCTGACCAGCTTTGCAACCAGGGTTATCAACATAAAGAGAGGAAAGTTCTTTTTTTACGTACACTCCTAATTCAGGATTTGTTGAACTTAAATCAATAACTTTAATTTTAGATTCATCAGTTACGCAAATTTTCATCCAAACATCACCTTCAAGGTACTGATTTAAAGCACCAGAAGGGTAACTTAGGTTTTCAGTAATAACTCCTTTCAATTGAACAGGCAACTTTGCTGCAACAGCAGGAAGTTTTTTTGCCTCAACAGTAGTGGTTAGTGCAAAGACTAACGCCACTAATACAACTACAATTTTTTTCATCGCACTTAGGTTTTAAGGGTTCTAGTTGGGTTTTGAGAAAATAAATTTTATTTATAGTCTAGTGTCAAGTCACGCCTGCTCTAACGCTCAATAATTTGTTCTTTTACTTTTTTTTGCTTCATTAAAAAATACTTACAGAACGCTGCTATGCTCACATTTTTTGCTTTGCAAAAAAACAAAATAACTTCATTCTATACGTCATTTCATACATGACATGACACTAGGTTAAAGTGGTATTACAAAGATTATGTATAATCTTATGAGATCAGGATCTAAAGTCCTTTTGTCATGGTTTCGAATTAAAGACGCAAGAAACTAAAACCGGTTACAGTTATAATATACTTTTTTCAATTTTACGTATAACGTTTCTTGAATATACACGTCTAGTTTCCGATACCCGCCGTAGGTATTTCTCCATTGATTTGGTCAACTAAAAGTTGACCAAATCAAACTTAAGCTTCAAATAATAAACATTAAACTCTGAACTTTCTGCGTTCTCAACAAATAGTGTAGAAAGCTCTTTTTTTACATGCTTTCCAAGCTTTTGATCTGTTGAGCTTATATCAATAACTCTAAGTTCTGAGTTTTCGTTTAATGCCAGTTTTAACCAAACTTCACCTTCTATAAAGTTATACTGGGCATAGGTGGGATAATCAATTCTATTAATTATTTCTTGCTTAAACTCAACAGGAACTTTAGCAGCGGTAGCTGGAAGGTTCTTAGCACTTAAGGTTGCACTACTAATTAGTATTGCTGTGGCAAATAACATTACAAACTTGTTCATTTTTGTATGGTTTTAAGGTTTTAAAATTAAATATACTTTTCCCGGTCAGGAGATGTACGCTATCTCCCTAATTTAAAGTTTTAATAAATTTTCTGATTTCTAAGAACGTTTCTGTGTCATGGTTTCAAATTAAAGACGCTAGGTAGAAAAAAGCGTTACACTGTTTTAATTTTTTTTTTACATCCTATTTATAATATTTTTTTCAAAAAGCTGTATATATGATACTTACAGCTATTATAATTAAGATAAAAATATCTAAATTAATCTTTGAACGACAAGAAAACAAAAATTCCCAACCTGAATTTCAAGTTGGGAATACTTAATTATTTAAAATTTGCTTACTAAATTATAGCACAAGAAATTATAAGGGTTTAACAGGCATACAAATATCAAGTATAAATTTACGCTCTGGATGTTCTTCATGATTATTATGGTATAATTCATAGGGATATCCATCGGCTGGTTGCCAACCACTGTCTCCTAACCACAAGCACATTGAGTTCCATGCTTCTTCAAATTCAGTAGGTCCAATTTCAAATCGACCAACAGCATATTTCCCAGCCGGAACAGACATAGTGCCAATCTCTCCATCAGTTTTAACACTACTAGAAATACTGATGCAGGCACTCTGGCGAACATTTTCAATATCGGTCACTTTCGGATCGTCATGATAAACTGTAGCTGTTTTTGTTTCAGGAAAATTTAATAATCCACGCGGACCTGCCCATTGAAACAATTTATTGTAGGCCTGACCAATTTCATTGAATTGCCCTGTATGACGCACATAAATAAAATCATACTTGGGCAACTCCTTTACTTCAATCTTAACATCCATAACTTTTAATTTTTTAGTTAATAATTCAATGCTAAGGTATTGATCATGGTTTGCATCGGCTTGTCCATTCTTGCTATCCGTTTTGCAAATCTTGCTAAATTTATCATAGTCAAGTTCTTTAAATTGAGTGGGACTCATTTTATAAGAATCGCGGAAAGCACGCGAAAAAACAGAAAGGCTGCTAAATCCACATTCGTAAGAAATTTCAGACAGGTTGGAATCGGGATTATTTAACAATTTAGAAGCCGCTTTCTCAATTTTAATTCTCTTAATAAACTGATTTAATGTTTCGCCAGTAAAAGCTGCAAATACACGATGAAAATGAAATGGTGAAAAATTAGCAACTCCTGCTAAGGTTTGCAAGCTCAGATCAGTATCAAGATTCTGCTCGATATAATCCATCACCGAATTAACTCTTGATATATAAATTTTTTTACTTTCTGTTTTGGTAGTCATTAGATTGGATTTTACTATTTTGACACTGCAATATATGGAATTATAGGAGTCAAATAGACTTATATTTACCACATAATTCTAAAACCATTCCCTTTAATATTTCAACCAGCTCCATGGGAGAAACAACTTCTACTTTGTCGGTCATGGTAATTACCCACCGTGCAAATCCAAATAAATCAGGATTTAAAAAAATCATTTCAATGTCATCATCCGAAGTATTTTCCGAAACAAACCCATACCAATATTTCGATTCATTAATCCAATGAGCTAATTGCTTCGTAACTTTCAACTTTACTTCATACGATTCCAGTTGCTCTTTTTGGCTCTCCAAATACTCTTCATAGGATTCATCAAGTTTCCGTTCATAGGTATCTTCAAGTACAAAAAAATTTTGAATTCTATCTAATCGAAAATCGCGATAGCTTTTGCGCAATCTACACCAAGCTATAAGGTGCCAATTCATGGCATAAAAAATAAGACTAACAGGTTCAATTTTTCGTTCAGAAAACTTTTGATTGTACTGTGAATAGTACTCCATTTGACAAACATTAGAACCTACCAAAGCTTGCTGAATATCATGTAAAAATATAGAGTCTTTTTGAGCTGGTTCAGAAACACCAGAAAATACCTGAATCGTTTTTTCGAGTTTTTCAAGTACATCTTTATCGTCAGCCCTCATAACTGACTTAATTTTATATAAGGCCTCTTGGAAAGCTGTGTCCACTTTCTTGTCGGACATATGTGGAATCAATTTTCCAGCCAATAATAGTGATATAGCTTCTTTTGTTGTAAACATTACAGGTGGTAAAGAATAAGATTCATCTAAAAAATACCCAATTCCGGCTTCTGCCCCAATTGGAATTCCTCCTTCTTCAAGTGCTCTAATATCTCGATAAACAGTACGTATACTAATCTCAAACCTATCGGCTATTTCTTTAGCCTTAACCACTTTTTTTGATTGCAGCTGAGTTAAGATTGCTTGCAGCCTATCAATTCTATTCATTTGCACTTAATTTTATCACCATTTTATTTTAAAAGCTAGCTGGGAGTTCTCAATCAGTGACCAAACTAATATCTGCGATCTCCCAACCAGCCCGATCAAAAATAATAAAGTTAAAGTTCTGATCCAATGTAATAAATTATTGACAATTATTTTTTACGTCGGGGTATTGCCATTCGGTTAATCTCTTCTAAATGACAAACAAAATTTTGATATCCTTCATCTTGAATCAACCGTATTCCGGCTGCGCGATCTGAGTTAAAAATATAACCAAATAAAGTACCTATCGGATTATTAAACTTTTTGCAATTATTTATTCCTGGTTCATCACAATCGGCGCAGCTTTTATAGTTATTTTCTAAGCAGCAAGTTCGTATTTTACACCATGCGGCCTTGCTGTTTTCTTGGCATCCCGGGCATTTCCTTTTTTTAAATTTTGAGCAGTTACCACAATATAACCCACAAAACGATACTTTCAATTCTTGTTTTGCATCCATCTTAATCATGATAAAATTATTTAATTTCAAATTGAACCTCAGTAACATTATTTTCCGGAGTCTCAAAATCGCAATGGATATAAACTTCACGGCAAGTATTACCAGCCTGCAATTCTTGTTTTTGCATTTCAGACATTAATTTTCCATAGGTTTCTTTCAACTTATCCCAAGCTCCCAAATGTTCTTCGGCCATATGTTTATACCGAGGCATTTGTTTTAGTACAAAACTGCTACCACTATGTGTTACTCCAAAAGTAGCAACAGGCAAACAAATACTGAGTATAAATTCAGATCCTTCACCCGGGTTTTCATCCACCCATTTATATATCCAATACTGTGGTCCTGCTGGATGCAAAGAATTTTCAACGGCATTTCTGTAAATCTCTTGTGGTATTTCACCAACATCGTTTAATAACGATTTCATACTTGTTTTAATGTCTTTTGCCAAAACTGTCATGGCTGGAGCTGTTTTCATTTTCATAGTCTTAAATTTTATAATTATAGTACAATTTTAATATGGGGAAATGTCAACCCTATGTCAGTAGCATTTTTAAATTGCAAATAATTATTAAAAAAAAGCTAACTTTATAATTAGTGAAAATTGATCCAATATAATGGAAGAGATAAAGAATTATCCTGAATCAGAAAACAAGACTAAAGAAGAAATTCATTTTATAAAAGAAAAACTCATTGAATTTCTTTATTGGATTTTTACAATTTTCATGTGGTTTGCATTGGCAGGCTCACTATTCCGCACTTTAGATCTAGGGTTTCAAACCCTAAATTACGTTCAAATTATAATGGTGATTATTTTTCTTGTGGTTTTTTTTGTTCGAAAAAAAATAAGCTGCAATACTAAATCTTTTATTCTACTTGCTACGGCTTATCTTTTAGGTGCTACTGCTATATATTCCTTAGGCTTGTTTTCTCAAGGTATGTATTTCTTATTGCTATTTTCTATATTATCGGGTATACTTATAAATAAAATTTGGGGCTTAGCAGCTTTTGGCTTATCGTTCTTATCCCTTATTATTTTGGCTTGGCTATTTATTAACCAAATCATTCCACAAAACGAACATATCAGCAACTATTCCATTACCCTTTCAGCCTGGACAATGGCAATATTAATGTTCTCATTAGTAACTTGGGTTATTATTGTATTTTGGGAAAGAATATTTTCATTTTTAGTCCTGAAAGTCGATGTTACCTTAAAACATGAATATTCGCTAAATAAGGTAAACAAGCTTTTGTCAAAAGAAATTGAATCGAGAAAAACAGCTGAACTTCTTTTAAGGACTCAAAACAAAGAAACTAAGCATCTAAACACTGAATATGAAAATATTAACAAACAGTTACAAGATACCATAGCTGAACTCGAGAAATCGAATATACTACTCGCTGAGTCTAAATTAAAAGCACAAAAAGCCGATAAACTAAAAACCAGTTTTTTAACCAACATGTCGCATGAAATACGGACTCCTATGAATGCAATTGTTGGATTCGCTACACTTATGGCACAAAACGATTTGTCTGCCAAAGAAAATAAAAACTACTTAGATATTATCCAATCAAGTACCCATAGCCTGCTTAATACAATAACCAATATTTTAACCCTAGCAAAAATCGAATCTGGGCAATTTACAGTTTATCCTCAAAAAATAAATTTAAATGAATTTATTGATGAGCTGCAAGAAAGATTTATTCGTGAGGTTTTAATACAAAAAGATAATAACGTTGAACTCATTTTTGTAAATAAGTTTCCGTCAAGCACACAAATTATATCAGATATTGAAAGCTTAAACCAGATAGCCTGCAAATTAATTGGGAACGCCATTAAATTCACTCAAAAAGGATACATAAAAATAATAACATCTTTAAACGAAAACTATATTTTAAAATTAACTATTGAAGACTCTGGAATTGGTATACCTGCAGACTTGAAAAAACATATTTTTGAAATATTCACTCAAGTAGACCATGGAAACAATAGAAAATACGAGGGAATAGGAATTGGTTTATCCATTGCAAAAGGTCTTGTAAACCTATTAAACGGGACTATCGATTTTCATTCTGAACCAAATAAAGGTTCGGTATTTTCTATTGCCATTCCGGTTATAAATAAAACGCAAAATAATGAGACCAAACACGATAAAATTGAAGTGAATGGGAAAGGTAAAACTGTACTCGTAATAGGAAAAATCACTTGGGATGATCGAGAAATTAATAATATTCTTCAAGAAATAAACTCCATACTAATATATATAGAAACCGGAATTCAAGCTATCGATATTCATAAAGAACACCCCGAAATTGATCTGGTAATAATTTCAGAGTTTCTTCCAGACATGAACAGCCATGAAGTTGCTAAACTTTTAAAAAGCAGTTATTTAAACCTCCCAATAATAGCTCATCTCTCAACTTCAAAAACTGAAATGAGCTATGCCATTCAAGAGAATAACTGGGACTACTTAATTGAAGCTCCTTTTAACAAAAGAAACTTTTTGAATGTTTTAAAAAAGTTTTTTTCCTAAAAGCTGCAAATTAATACTAATAATATCTACGATTTATACTACTTCAAATAATAAAAAAGCAATTGTAAAGCATTTTTATTTTATTGATAGGCTTATGTAATATTATTACATTGTTGGCGCAAAATTTACCAATACTAAACATAATAAATATGAAACTACCAGCTTTAACTCTATTAATAGTAGGGCTTTTTACCTTCTCCTGCTCAACTAAAACTGAAAATCAAAGTACTATAAAAAATCCTTTATTATTGGATTACAACACCCCTTTTGAAGCACCACCTTTTAACGAAATATTACCTGAACACTTCATGCCAGCTTTTGAAGAAGGTATGAAACAACAAAATGAATTGATCGAAAATCTTATAGAAAATTATGATGAACCAAGCTTTGAAAACACAATTGAAGCCTATGAAAATAGCAATGAATTGTTGAATAAAATTGAAAATATTTTCGATAATATTAAATCCGCGGCAACCACCGATGAAATCCAATCCATATCAATAGATTTGGCTCCACTAATGTCGGCGCATAATGATGATATAAAACTTAATGAAAAGCTTTTTGCGAAAATTAATGATGTTTATAACAGAATTGACAATCTAACTTTATCGGTGGAACAAAAAACTTTGCTTACCAGAACATATCAAAACTTTGTGCGCGGTGGCTCTTTGTTAAAAATGGATAATCGCGACCGCTTTAAAGAAATAAACAAAAAATTATCGCTACTATATTTACAATTCGGAGACAATGTATTGGCCGAGAATAATAGGTTTAAATTGGTAATTGATAATATAAATGATTTAGAAGGCTTAACCCAAAATTCGATAAATGCTGCGGCCATGAAAGCCAATGAACTTGATTTAGCCGGCAAATGGGTATTTACCATCCAAAAACCAAGCCTTTTACCTTTTTTAGAAAACAGCAAAAATAGAGACTTGAGAGAAAAAATGTATAAGGCATATATTTTAAAAGGAGATCACAATGACTCTCTTGATAACAAAAATATAATTGAACAGATAGTTCATTTGAGAATTGAAAGAGCACAACTATTAGGATACCAGAATTATGCAGAGTATGTTTTGGAAATGAACATGGCTAAAAATCCTGAAAATGTGTATGATTTACTTGAAAAGCTAATGACACCAGCCCTTAAAGTTGCACAAAAGGAAGTTGACGATATGCAAAAAATTATAAACCAAGAGGGCGGTGATTTTACACTTGAAGCCTGGGATTATCCTTATTATGCTGCAAAAGTTAAGGAAGAAAAGTATGCCTTAAACGAAAATGACATTCGACCGTACTTAAAGCTAGAAAACACTCGTGATGGTATGTTTTGGGTAGCCAATCAACTTTATGGTATAACTTTTACCAAACTTGAAAACATGCCTATTTATCATCCTGAGGTTGAAGTGTTTGAAGTTAAAGAATCAACCGGCGATCATATCGGTGTACTATATCTTGATTATCACCCTAGAGAATCGAAACAATCAGGAGCTTGGTGTACAAGTTTCTGTAGCCAAAAATACAAAAATGGCAAAAGAGTACCTCCGATAAGCTCAATAGTATGTAACTTTTCGGCACCTGTTGGTGATACTCCAGCCCTGTTAACTGTTGATGAAACGGAAACACTATTTCATGAATTTGGGCATGCTTTAGATGGTTTATTTAGCAATAAGCATTATTCGAGCCTGCGAACACCACGCGATTTTGTTGAATTACCTTCACAAATAATGGAAAATTGGGCCTTTGCCCCCGAGGTACTTAAACAATACGCCACCCATTACAAAACCGGCGAACCTATGCCTGCTGAGTTAATTGATAAAATCGCAAATGCATCGAAATTTAATCAAGGTTTTGCCACAACTGAATATTTGGCCGCTTCGTTTCTCGATATGGATTTCCATACTTTAAACAAAGTTGAACCCATTGATATTAACAGTTTTGAAAAACAATCGATGAAAAGAATTCAATTAATTAGCGAAATTGATCCGCGGTATCGCAGCACTTATTTTCAACATATTTTTTCAAGCAGTAGCTACTCATCGGGATATTACAGCTATATGTGGGCTGAAGTTTTAGATGCTGATGCTTTTGAAGTTTTCATGAGAAACGGAATATTTGATAAAACAACAGCAGCTTCATTTCGATCGAATATTTTAGAGTTAGGCGGCACGGAAGATGCCATGACCTTGTACAGAAGATTCAGAGGTGACAATCCTGATATTCAGGCATTAATAAAAAGAAAAGGGTTGAACTAAAATTATAATATTTTTCAAATTTCAGCAAGGATATAATAAATTAAAAGGTTTTGTACATTTTACAAAACCTTTTTTTATTCCTAATTTTTATAACATGTATGGTATCAATAATAAATTATTGTTGTAAATTTGAAAGAATTAACATTGCACTTAGATAACTTTTTGACTGTTTAGGTGACTATTTAAAAAACAAAATATTAACCATTTTATTATTTTATTATGAATATTTATGTAGGAAACCTAAACTACAAGGTTGAAGAAGAAAGTTTAAAAAAGGTGTTTTCTGAATATGGAACCGTAGAATCAGTAAAACTTATTCAAGATAAAATGTCGGGTAGAAGCAAAGGATTTGGCTTTGTTGAAATGCTTGATGATACACAAGGGCAGCAGGCTATTGATAGTTTAAACGGCTCGGAGTATTTGGATAGAAAAATGGTGGTTAACGTAGCTCGTGCTCGCGATTAAAAAAAATCAATAAACTAATAATAGCATGAATACAGGTACTGTAAAATGGTACAATGAAACCAAGGGATTTGGCTTTATTGTAAACGAAGAGAACAAAGACATTTTTGTCCACAAATCAGGACTAAAGAACACGAGAACCCTTGAACCAGATCAGAACGTTCAATTTGAATTTGGCGAGGGCGAAAAAGGACCTATAGCAGTTAATGTTGAAGCTATTTAACAAACTATTATAGAACAAAAAACCCGGAAAATTCCGGGTTTTTTATGTTGAATAATTAGTATCATTTAACATCCACTGCAACCACCGTCGCCACAACCACTGCTTGCCTCTGTATCGCCACCTGAACCACAGCTAGGTGCTAATTCTTCGGCACTAGCTTCGCGTACTTCAATTACTTTTCCTTTAAAACGCAAATCTTCACCAGCTAAGGGGTGATTAAAATCCATTCTTACATTTTCGTCAGTAATTTCAAGAACAATACCATGTAACTTATTACCTTGGTTATCCATCATAGGGATAGTATTTCCAAGCTTTACAAGATCATCGTCAACTTTTCCTTCAACTTCAAAAGCTTGTTTAGGAACCTCAACAACTGCTTGTTCTGTAACTGGTCCATAAGCCTGCTCTGCTGTTAACTTAAAATCAAAAGCATCACCTGAGCTTAATCCATCCAGATTATTCTCAAAATGTTCAAGCATTCTTCCCGATCCAAATAAAAATGTTAATGGACTATCCTTCTCAACTTTCTCAATCAATTGTGCTTCGGTATCGTCATACTTAAGCTCATATACAACGGAAACCATTTTTTCTTTTGTAATATTCATCGTCCTTTAAAGGTTTTAATTAAACAATTTTAAAACTTTCATTTGCAATTCTTCTGCAAAGAAACATTCATTTTACTGTTATTCAAAATATTTCTAAATAAGAAATGCAATTCCTAATTGTTTCATACAACTAAAGGTGAGTTTTTGTTCTCATTATCTGAGGTTTTATGCTCTGCAAACGTATCTTCTTCATTTTTGTTATTCGAAAACTTTATCATGCCAATGGCCATAATTACACTTGAAATAATTATGGTAAATAAAAGTATACCGCTATCAAACTCAGCTACCTGGAACTCATCTGGAATATTAAAAAACAGCAATACGGTAATTAATCCACGTGGTGCAGTAAACCACTCTAGCATGAAATTTCGTCGTAAAAAAAGTTTTAAAATAATCCATCTAATTCCATAAAGAAACATTAGTACCAATATACTTATCAATATTACTTTAATGTTGGTTAAACTTTGCAAAACAATGGTCATTCCAAATATTACAAAAAAGAATGTTCGCACAATAAAACTCGACTCAACAGTAACAAGCTTTAACTGATCGTATACTCGATCAAGAGCAGAATCATTCATATATTTCTTATACTTACCTCGTAAAAACAACTTTCGATTGTTTAATACTAAACCAAAGGCCAAAATTATTAGTAATGATGACAAATGGAAAAGTTTACCGATTGCATAAAGCAAAATAAGTACTGCTATTAAAAGAAATAGACGGATACTATTTTCAAGTTTATGAAAAACATAAATTAAACCATAACTTGCGACTATAGATACTATAAGAGTAAGCGAAATATTCAAAATAACCGATACCGCAACTTGACTTGTGGTAGTGGCATCGGCACTTTGAATAAGCAGATAAAAAAACATAATACCCAGTATGTCCGACAGAGTACTCTCATAAATCATAAATTCTTTTTTTTCGTTCGATAAATTCGAAACGCTTGGAATTACAATAGCACTGCTCATTATAGATAAGGGTATAGCATAAATTAATGCGGTTATTAAATCGATTTCTAAAAGCTCCATAAATATTGCTGCAATGCCAAACGATCCTCCAAACAGTGAAATCACCGAAATAAAAAAAGAATTAATAATTAAGGGCATTTTCTCTTTGGAAAGCTTCAAATCAAGGGCCGCTTCAAGAACAATCATGATTAGCCCAATGATACCAAAAACCTCCAATATTGGAAACAAATTAATTTTAGGAACACCTGATAATAAAAGTCCTTGATGAATTAATATGCCCGTAACAATAAGCAATAATACACTCGGAATATTGGTCTTTTTCGCAATTATTCCGTAAAAATATGATACAATTATAATTACACTTGATGCAATTATTAATGCGTAGGCATTAATTCCATTCATAAATAATCTGTTAAAATAAAAAAGAAATCCTTACAATAGGATTTGAGTAATAGCTGCCATATGTTTCATTTAAGTTCCATAACAAAAGTAACATTGCTTTCGACCTTCCTCCCAGCGATTGCATATAGCCTCCACCAACCAATGGGCTATGCAACCAAAACCTATCGCTGGTTCCATGTACACGATAGGGGTCAAAATACAGTGACTGCAAACTTAAAGCCTCATATTCAGCATATGCAAGGACAGATTCGTAAATAGCATATGAACAAAAAATACTACCTCCATATATGGATGTTGCATTCTCAGAAATATTATCCTTGTAATATTCATATGTACCTTTTAGCCCAACATACATATTATCAATAGGTATATAGCCTACCATTGGTGATACCTCAACGGCTGTTACATTACCAAACTGAAGACCCAGACCTGCACCAAAAAAAACTTTATCGCTTAAAACTCTTTTTTTCTTAATATCGCCCTGAGCATTTACCAACATGCTTACTAAGATGATGATAATTGAAATAGCATACTTCATCATAATCTTCATTTTACTATAAAAACAAAATTTAAGTACTAAAGTTGCAATACGAAAATAGTTTATTTTAATTTTACAATTGTTTAAAAAACTAAATTATTATGAACATAATTATTACCGGAGCCAGCCGAGGAATAGGCTGGGAACTGACTAAGAAGCTTGTTGAACAGGGTGAAAATCAAATTTTTGTTATTTCACGAAACAAGCAAAAATTGGAACATTTGGCAGAGGAATGCACTAAAATTAATTCAAATGCACAAGTTCATGCTATTGGTTTTGATTTAGGAAACATTGCAGAAATTAAGCATATTAAAGAACAAATAGCGAAGCAAGTAAATCTTATTGATGCTTTAATTAACAATGCTGGGTATTTAGAGAACAAGCCTTTTGAAGATATGCTACCCGAAGTTGTTGAAAAAATTTACAAAGTGAATATTTTAGCACCCATTGAACTTACTCGATGCTTGTTGCCTATGTTAAAAAAAGCTAAAAGCCCACATGTAGTAAATATTAGTAGTATGGGAGGTTTTCAAGGAAGCGCAAAATTTCCGGGCTTGGCATGCTATGCCTCAAGTAAGGCTGCCATTGCTTCGCTAACTGAATGCTTGGCCGAAGAGTATAAAAGCACTACCATTAAATTTAATTGTTTGGCCTTGGGTGCTGTTGCCACAGAAATGCTTGCTGAAGCCTTCCCAGGTTACAAAGCTCCTACTACTGATAGTGATATGGCACAATATATTGCTGACTTCACTTTAAATGGACACAAAATGCTTAATGGAAAGATTATACCCGTATCGAAATCAACACCTTAAATAAAATTATTACAAAAATGGATATAAATAAACTTAACAAAGAAATAGCTGATTTAAACAAAGTAATGATTGATAATAATGTTTTCTTTGAGCAGTTTGGTAATTTAGATGATATCGTTTACGCTGATGGTGCAATTCCTAAAAAATATTAAGAACTCACTCGTTTATCTATATCCATTTTGTCACAATACGGAGAATGCATATTCTACCATATACAAATTTGTATTTCTGCTAATATCCTGAGTTCTGTATGCATTCAAATTAATAAAAACTAATTGAGGTGTTTACTTAAGTACTATTTGATTCTGCTGAATGTAAGTCTTTTATACTTTTTATTGCTGTGAATTTGTCATATCTAGAGCCATACTTAGTGCGTGCAAGAAAACTCGGTCTCTGATAAGAAAGCTCCAAGAATGAGGCTTTCGCAGCATTGAAAATCAGGAGTCCCGAAATCTCGGGATGACTGGTTGAAATGCAAGAGT
>JAQICC010000270.1 GCA_027858735.1 Salinivirgaceae bacterium | reverse complement strand
TCTTGCATTTCAACCAGTCATCCCGAGATTTCGGGACTCCTGATTTTCAATGCTGCGAAAGCCTCATTCTTGGAGCTTTCTTATCAGAGACCGAGTTTTCTTGCACGCACTAATTAACTCCGTTGAACTTTTTTTAGTCGTTTACTGCGTATAAGATATTGTTCTACAACCATTAGCCTCGTGCGCTTGCCCCAAGGTTGAGCACTATTATACATGGTAGGTTAGATTATTTTGAGCTTGCTGAAAAATTTATTTTTCAGCAAGCCCTGCTTACTTTAGCACTTGTTTGGGGTCGCCCTTAATCATCTAAAGTGAATCGCATATATTTTTTTACAATGTCAACATTCTCTTTGTCAGTTAACATTTCAAGTAGAATAAATGCCACATCTAATCCAGTTGATGGTCCTGTTGATGTTATAATATTTTTGTCAATCACAATACTTTCATCCTGAATTTTTGCCCCAAAATGGGCAAGTTGTTTTCTTCTTATGCCATCTAATAAATCATATGTTGTTGCTTTTCTTCCCGCTAACACTCCCGATTTGCCAACCGGTAGAGCTGAAACACATATTGCTGCTATAATTTTGCCTTCTTTATCAAATTGTCTAATCAGTTTTAAAAGCTTTTCATTATAGGCATCTTCATAAAATCCGGCCTTTTCAAAACCTCCAGCAATAGCTAATGCATCATATTCATGAACGTTAATTTTTTCAAATTCCAACTCTGGCTTAACAATTAAATTCCACGTACATTTTAACTCTGGGCGCAGGCCTGTTGTTATCAAATCAACTGGTGCGTTGCCGAAACTTCTACTCCAGCCCATTACATCTGTGAAAACACTGGCTTCATATGCTTCAAATCCTTGAGCAAGAAATAATAATACTTTTTTTTTCTTCATGATAATCTTTTTATTTTGTGAAATTGGTTACTTTGGTTTGCCTAAAACTTTGATGGGTAAAGTTGCTCTATAGCCTTTGCCAATCGTTTTATTCCTTCGTTAATGATGTTGGGTTCACTACATGAAAAGTTTAGTCGCATGGTGCTGGCATCTTTTCTATCAATATAAAAAGGTACACCTGGAACAAAGGCCATGTTTCGTTTTTGAGCTTCATTAAATACTTTTAACGATGAATAATTATTTGGCATTGTTACCCAGGTAAACATGCCACCTTGCGGTTTTGTGAATGTAAAATTTTCGGGTAAATATTCTGCCATAGCATCGCAAATTGAGTCAGCTTGAGTT
Source organism: Salinivirgaceae bacterium (assembly GCA_027858735.1). Taxonomy (GTDB): domain Bacteria; phylum Bacteroidota; class Bacteroidia; order Bacteroidales; family SZUA-534; genus GH45. The sequence continues at coordinate 13,428 of JAQICC010000270.1, read as the reverse complement.
TTATAGGCTTTCAATATTTTATTCAAATGTGTGTTTAAATCGTTGTGTTTTAGAAAATCGATAACAATGTGCTGTACGAAAACATCGGTGTGTAAGTCGGCAGCCTGTTTGGCAACTTCAAGTTTATTAATAATTTTCTTATCTGCTATTACCCAACCCAAACGAAAACCCGGTACTATGATTTTTGAAAATGAACCTAAAAGAATGGTATTGTTGGGGGCTAAGGAGAATATATTGGGTAAATGCTCTCCAGAAAACCGAATTTTTCCATAAGGGTCATCTTCAATTAGCAATGAGTTGTTTTCAATGGCTCTTTTAGCCACTTCTTTTCGTTTTTGTAGACTATAACTAATACCTGTAGGGTTCTGAAAATTAGGAATCATATAAGTGAATTTTGGTTGATCGTGTTTTATGGCTTCTTCCCATTTCTCTATGTTAATTCCATCGGCTTGTAATTCAATGGCTTTAAATTTAGGGCGATACATCGAAAATGCCTGAATGGCACCTAAATATGATGGTTCTTCCAATAAAACAGTATCACCTTCATTTATAAAGGTTTTACCTATTAAATCAAGAGCTTGCTGCGAGCCGGTTGTTATTAATATATTTTCAATTGGAATGTTTAGTCCTTGATTGGTGTAGAATGTTGCTATTATTTCTCTTAATTTAGGCAATCCGCTTGTAAGGCTATATTGCAAAGCTGTTGATGCCTGATTTTTCATTACACGAGCGGTGCTTTCGCTTAATTCCTTAACAGGAAAGTATTTTCGATTGGGAAGTCCACCGGCAAATGATATTATTTCTGGTGAAGAGGCTACCTTTAAAATATCTCTGATAAATGAACGTGGCACCTGTTGTATTCTGTCTGAATACTTTAGATCGATTGGTTTTGTGTAGTTTCCCATAGTTAATTTGTGATTTATATGAATAAAAAAAAGCCCCATGAATTTGTATTCAAAGGGCTCGCTATAATTAATAAATATGGTATATGCAATTAACCCCCGGAGTTCCTTATAATGAGAACTATGAGTGTTAGAATTGTATTTGTATTTTGAGTCAGTCTATTCATTTAATTTTCTTATACAAAAAAGAAACCCCAATCGGCAAGCCGACTGGGGTACAATATTTTATATGCATCAACGCCGGTATTAATCTTCTGGTTTTAGCAGCAGGTTAATCACAATTAGTGCGTTATTTGTGTTTTTTTTCATCATAATGTCAACAAATCTAGTAATAATTATTTATACATTATGAAAAGTAGGTGCACTATTATTAATTATTTCTGACCATGTCTTTGTCCTTGCCCATTACAATTCCCTTTTCCATGACCATTGGCACCTCTTCTGCCAGCATGCATATCAAACTTAATTCGTTGATCTTCTGTTAAAACTTTTCTAATTTCTTGATGCATGGCAGCACGACTTTTTGACATTTTTGTTTTTACCACAGTCATATCATCAATTAAACTATTAATTGCTTTCATATCGGCTGGGTTAGCAGTTTGTAAAGTTTTCATTTTTGCCTTTTTTTCGCCCAGCTCGTTTTTTAGCGGGAGCATTTTTTTCTGATGATCAAGTTTAAGGGCTTCAATTTTAGTTTTTTGCTCGTCAGTTAATTCTAAATACTGTGCCATTCTTTCACCTCGGTTCCCTTTTTTAACAATGCATTGGCCCTTGTTTTTACCTTTTTGTTGATCGTTTCCATTGCCTTGAGGTTGAGCAGAAATGGCCATTGATAATAATAATGCTAATCCTAGAATACTCGATTTTCTTTTTAAATTTCTCATGATTATAAATTTTTAATTATTTGAATTTTGATACACTTCTTCCATTAAGGAAGATTTTCCTATTAATTATTTATGCAATAATTTATGATTTACTCTTGCTTTTTCATTTTATACCTCTTTTTATGGGCATCTTTTCCGTGAGGTAGTTTTTTAATCAAGAGTTTGAATTTATCTTGTTGTTCAGGCGTTAACTGTTTTTTTAATTCGAAGAAATGGTTGTAATTAAGTTTTTCAAATTCAGCATTTAACACTCCAATAGAGTCAGAAAGTTGATTAATATAATCTATATTCGGTTCTTGCTTCATGAGTTCCTCATGAATAAGGTTTTTGTTTTTTTGAATACTATCTCGCACTGTATGAATATATTGAAAATGAATTGTTTTTAATTCTTTGTATTTTTTGTGTTGCTCAGGTGTAAGGTTAAGTTCCGACGATATTTTATCTGAAAAATTGCTATGCCCCATTTTATGCATTCTTTCCTTTCTGAAATCTTCTTTGCAAATCGGTTTCTTTATCCAATTTAAAGTAAGCATTGAGAGGTTTGCCAGAAGTAAAACAATGGCAACAATCAATAATATTTTATTTCTTTTTTGAGCATCCATCTTATTATTCATTTATTACTAAGTACGACTCAGTAGATTGATCTAACATATATTCGGTTGAAAAGGCATCGGCAAAATCATTTCCCATTGAACTTTGATTGCCATAATATATATAGCCGATGCTAAGAACATTTATTAACAAAGCGACAGCTATTAAAGCAGGTTTAAGAATTGGTGTATCGAATAACCATGCAAATGTTGTAGTGTTTTGCTTGTTTTCTAGTTGAGCCGAAAGTCTGGTGTAGAAAAATGCATCAGTTTCAACCTTTTGCCAGTTATCTAAACTATTTAAGGTTTTATTAACTTCGTTTTCTATGTTAGTGTCTTTCTTCATTTTTGTGTGTTATAATGGTTTGACGATGTCTTTTTTAAAAACTTGCGTTGTTACCTTCTTTTTCTGTTAAATAATATTTCGTAAGCTTTTTTTGTAAATTTTTTTTTGCCCTGTGCATTAATGATTCTACTGATGAAACCGAGGTTTTAAGTATTTCAGAAATTTCTTTATAGCTTAATTCTTCATATTTATGTAGTGTAAATGCCGATTTCTGACTTTCTGGCAATGAATCAATAGCTGTACTTAATATTTTTACCCGTTCTTTTTGTTCAAGTGATAATTGTGGACTGCCCGTGTCGGTAAACCAATTGTCGGCCTCATTTCTATCATCAATATTTATGCGTGTTAATTCCGACCATCTTTTTTTTCTTTTCTGTTTTCTTAAAAAGTCTAACGATTTATTCACCGCGATTCTATATATCCATGTTGATAATAGAGAATCTTCATTGAAACGTCCTACTGATTCAAAAACTTCAATAAAGACGTCTTGACTAATATCTTGAGCATCGGTGTAATTATGAACAAAGCCATAGCACGTATTTACTACCTTGTTTTTGTAATGTTCAACTAGCTGCTTAAATTCAGCCTGACTACCATTTTTTAATTTCTGTATTGATATTTTGTTTACCATTTATTTTAGTCGATAATATAATAGACGACCTTATTTATTCAAACTTGCGCTTTTGTCGATTAAAATTTTGAAATTTACTGATTTTGAACCAATATATGGATGAATATTGAATTGAAGTTTTATTTTTGCAGTCGATAATTCATGATAAAGGAAATTTAAAAGACATAATAATGAAACCAACATTAGTAGTACTTGCAGCAGGAATGGGAAGCCGCTATGGCGGGCTAAAACAATTGGATAAATTAGGACCCTCGGGCGAAACCATTATGGACTACTCGGTTTATGATGCCATAAGAGCGGGATTTGGAAAAGTGGTATTTGTTATCCGTAAAAGTTTTGAACAAGATTTTAGTGATATTTTTGTGAGTAAGCTGGAAGGTAAAATTGATATTGAGCTTGTATTTCAAGAACTTGATAATATTCCTGATGGGATTACTTTACCTGAAGAAAGAACCAAACCATGGGGGACAGGCCATGCAATTTTAGTAGCAAAGGATGCAGTTAAAGAACCATTTGCTGTTATTAATGCCGATGATTTTTACGGTGCAGAGGCATACCAGGAAACAGCAGATTTTCTTGTAAATAAATCAAGTGAGAAGGAATATGCCATGTGTGGATATCAATTGGGTAAAACATTAAGCGATTTTGGATCGGTTTCGCGTGGTGTATGCAAAACCGATAGTCAAGGCTATTTAGTTACTGTAAATGAGCGTACTAGTATTACGGAGGATGACGGTGTTGTAACATATAAAGAAAACGAAGAAGCTTATGAATTAAGGAAGAGTGATATTGTTTCAATGAATTTCTGGGGATTTCATCCTAGTATATTTATGCATCTTGAAGAAAAGTTTACAGAATTTATTAAAGCCAATTTAGAGGATATCAAGGCGGAGTTTTATATCCCTTTTGTTGTTGACGATTTAATGAAAGAAGGTAAGATAAAAGCACAAGTATTAAAATCAGAAGCTACTTGGTTTGGTGTAACTTACCAAGAAGATCGTCCAGCCACAGTTAATAAAATAAAGGCATTGGTGGATAATGGGAAATATCCAGAAAAGCTTTGGTAAAAAATATTTATTAGTATTGTTAAAGTCCTGCCACCAACAGGACTTTTTTTTGGTTATTTAAAAAACAATATAAAAAGGTTTGTATTTTTAAAATGTAATAGTACATTTGCACTGTATTTATATGCATTTGAAATGTATAAAAATACATATAATATTCACATATCAAGCTTAAGGCATTGATATTGAATAAAATGAAATGTAGAATGATTAATAAAGCAATTATTATGAACCAAAGCAGTCAAAATATCGTAAAAAAAAGAGTTGCTCATTACCGACGAAGCAGTAGGTATAATAATTGCAATACAAATAGGAAGTGAAGCAAATGCAAAATAAAATCAATTGTAAAAAGCGGCTTGCCTTATGGGTAAGCCTTTTTTTTAAGGTATGAGCGAGATCGTAAATGTAAAAATAGTAATAGCAGATATTCAGCATACTGTGTATGCCGAAGACATTTGTACCATGATTGTAGAAGCTGCAAAATTACGTGGTACAGGTATTGCTAAAAGAACACCCGAATATATTAAGGCGAAAATTTCTGATGGAAAAGCAGTTATTGCACTTGATGGAGAAAATGTTGTTGGGTTTTGCTACATTGAAACATGGGAACATGGTAAGTTTGTAGCAAATTCGGGTTTAATTGTGCATCCTGATTACAGGGGACATAAGCTGGCAGTTCGAATAAAAAAGAAAATTCTTGATTTATCAAATCTCCTTTATCCAAATGCTAAAGTATTTGGTATTACAACAAGTAATGCTGTTTTAAATATAAATTTTAAGCTTGGGTATAAACCTGTAACTTTTTCTGAATTAACTACTGATCCATCTTTCTGGAAAGGATGTCAAGGATGTGTAAACTATGATATTTTGCAACGTACCGATCAAAAAATGTGTTTGTGTACAGGCATGGTTTACGAAGGAAATAAAATTAAGAATGAACAGAAAAGTGCATCGGAATCAGCAAAAAAGTAATTGAAAAATATAAATAATAAAGTAATGAGCGGCAGTAAAAAGACAGTAGTTTTAGCATACAGTGGAGGATTGGATACTACCTATACAGCAAAGTATCTTTCGGTTGAAAAAGGAATGGATGTAATTACGGTGGTAGGTAATACAGGTGGATTTTCGGAAGAACAACTTGCAGATATTGAGGCTAAGGCAAAAGAATTGGGAAGTGTTAAACATGTGGTACTGAATGTTGAAAAAGAGTACTACAATTCTTGTATTAAGTATTTAGTTTATGGGAATGTATTAAAAAACAATACCTATCCTCTTTCTGTAAGTTCGGAGCGTTTTTTTCAAGCAAAAGCCATTGCTGAGTATGCGAATGAAATAAATGCCGATTATTTATCTCATGGCTGTACTGGGGCTGGTAACGATCAGGTACGTTTCGATTTGGTTTGGAAACTTATTGCTCCGAATAAAGAGATTATTTCATTGGTAAGAGATGAAAGCCTTTCTCGCGAGGATGAAATTAACTACTTGCGCAAATATGGTGTGAATAGCGACTTTACTAAGATGGAGTATAGCATTAACGAAGGCCTTTGGGGTACAAGTATTGGTGGAAAAGAAACATTAACTTCAAATAAAGCCTTGCCAATTTCAGCGTATCCTTCGCAACCAACAAAAACAGAAACCGAAAAACTTGAAATTGAATTTACTAAGGGTCAGGTAACTATGGTTAATGGTAAAAGCTTTGAGCATGCTGTTGATGCCATTCGATATATTAATGAGATTGGAAATGCCTTTGCTGTTGGACGTGGTATACATACAGGTGATACCATTATAGGTACCAAAGGACGTGTTGGTTTTGAGGCTGCTGCTGCTTATTTAATTATTAAAGCGCATCACGAACTTGAAAAACACACTTTAACGAAAGCTCAAATGCAATGGAAAGAGCAATTAGGCAGTTGGTATGGGACCATGTTGCATGATTCACTATACTTAGAACCTGCAATGCGTAATGTTGAAAACTTTTTAGATGATACACAAAAGCATGTTACAGGTCAGGTAACCATGATATTGAATCCATATTATTATATGATTGAAGGAGTTACTTCGAAGTTTGATTTAATGAATTCAAGTTTTGGATCGTACGGTGAAATGGCAGGTAAATGGTCGGCCGATGATGTAAAAGGGTTTGTAAATATTATGTCGAATTCGCTTAGGAATTATTACTCAGTAAACGAAGACGAAATTTAATTTAATTATCTCTGTCGGGGTTGTAAACCTTTACGGAGATGCCTAATGAAAATAAAATGATTAAAGTAGGAATTATTGGGGGTGCTGGCTATACAGCTGGCGAGCTTATCAGAATATTAATATCTCATCCCAAAGCTGAACTTACCAGTATTCAGAGTTCTAGTCATGCCAATGAAAATATAACAAAAGTTCATAGAGACTTATTGGGTGAAACCGATCTTAAGTTTTCAGTCGATCTGGAGGCTTATGTTGATGTATTGTTCCTTTGTGGAGGACATGGCAAGAGTGAACAAGCTTTAGAAAAATATAAAATTTCAGATACAACTAAAATTATTGATTTAAGTGCTGATTTTAGGTTAGCAGACCCATCGCATGATTTTGTGTATGGTTCGCCAGAAAAGAGTAGGGATGAAATTGCTAAATGTAAGCATTTAGCCAATCCTGGTTGTTTTGCAACGTCAATTGAATTGGCATTTTTACCTTTGGCTCAGAATAAATTATTGACTAGCGAATTAAATGTTACCGCCATTACAGGATCAACGGGAGCAGGACAAAACCCAACATCAACATCACATTTTAGTTGGAAAAACAATAATGTGTCGGTGTATAAAGCTTTTACGCATCAGCATTTAGCGGAGATTAGGCAGACACTTTTTTTTGATGGAGAAAAAGAACAGCCGATTAGTTTTATTCCTGTTCGAGGAAATTTTTCTCGTGGAATAATGGCAACCTGTGTAACTGATTCAGATAAATCGATTGAAGAATTGTATGAATTGTACGAGGAATTTTACAGAGATCATCCTTTTGTCGTGGTTACTGATATGAATCCTGATTTGAAAATGGTGGTGAATACCAATAAATGTGTATTGCATTTGGTAAAGAATGGAAGTAAAGTACTCATAATTTCAGTTATCGATAATCTTTTAAAAGGGGCATCGGGTCAAGCTGTTGAGAATATGAATATTATGTTTGGCCAAGAACGGACATTAGGATTGAGATTAAAACCAGTTGCTTTTTAAAGCTTTAGGTTAATAATTAAAGGTATTACTACCAATGTAGTGGAAGATAATTTTATAAAGAGTTTTTTATGTGAGATATAGTAAGCAGTCCTCAGTTTTCAGTCAACAGTAATCTGCCGACTTTTGACTGGAGACTGTTTACCTGAAAACTTAAAAACGCAACTAATTTAATTCTTACCTATAAAAATAGTAGTTGAACTAAATTGAGGCGGTTATTCAAAATATAAACACACTTGAAGATGAATTAACATTGATTGGAGTTAAAAGCCAATCATGTTGATTCGTGGCAAAAAAAGAATTAAAATGAAACCATTAGATATATATCATCAGTATCCCATAGAATTAATATCAGGAAAATATAGTGTGGTTAGTGATTCGGAAGGAAAGGAGTATATTGATTTTTATGGAGGGCATGGAGTCATATCCATTGGTCACTCGCATCCAAATTTTGTGAATGCCATTACAGATCAATTGGATAAATTAGCTTTTTATTCGAATGCATTTAAAAACTCTTTGCAGTTTAAATTGGCAGAGTTGTTAGGAAAAGCATCGGGCTATGAAACTTACGATTTGTTTTTAAGCAACTCTGGCGCTGAAGCCAATGAAAATGCATTAAAAGTAGCTAGTTTTTGTACGGGTAGGTCAAAAATACTTGCTATTAAAGGAGCTTTTCACGGACGATCGGCAGGAGCCGTCGCAATTACTGATAATAAAGGAATTCAACCAAATTTTGGAAGTGAAATGCAGGTTGATTTTATTGAAATGAATGACCACGAAAATCTAGATAAACTTTTAAGTACTAAAGATTACGCAGCATTTATTATTGAAGGAATTCAAGGGGTAAACGGTATTTGGGAAGGAAATGCCGATTTCTGGTTTGCTGCACGGTTGTTATGCACCAATACTGGCACTGTTCTGATTGCTGACGAAGTGCAATCGGGTTACGGCCGTACAGGAAAGTTTTTTGCCCACCAATTTAACAAGGTTATTACCGATGTAATAACTGTTGGAAAAGGAATGGGCAATGGCTTCCCTGTGGCTGGTACTTTAATTAGTCCCTATTTAAAACTTGAGAAAGGTAAACACGGAACAACTTTTGGCGGAGGACAATTGGCTTGTGCCGCTGCTATTAGCGTGCTTGAAACGATTAATGCTGAAAATCAAATAGATAATGCAGCTGAAATTGGTGAACACCTTTTAAGTGAGCTAGATAAACTTAATGGAGTAAAAGCATTACGCGGGCGAGGTTTAATGTTAAGTATTGAATTTGATGCTGATGCAAAGGCTATAAGACAAAAATTAATTAATGATTATGGTTTCATTACAGGCTTTTCAAATCCTGATATTTTACGTATTTTACCCCCTTTAAATGTGTCAAAGACTGATGCAGAGAAATTTTTAAAAGCATTAAAATCAATTCTTGAAAATATCTAGTTTTTTTCAAAATAAAGTAACATTCAGATTAATATTTCGTTAATAATTACATGATACAAAAAGAGAAAGTTACCATAGTAAAGGCTGGAGGAAGAGTTTTAGATTCGGAGGCTGAATTAAACAAGCTGCTTAAGGAATTTGACTCCATTGATGGTAAAAAAATACTGGTACACGGTGGCGGTGTTTTTATTAATGAGCTTTGTGAAAAGCTCGACATTGAAACTCAAATGGTAAACGGAAGAAGGATTACTTCGAAGGAGAACATGGATGTGGTCTTAATGGCTTGCGCAGGCAAACTTAATAAAGAATTGGTTTCGGGTTTAAATAAACTTGGTATGAATGCTGTTGGATTTTGTGGAGGAGATCTTAATATTATACAATCAAGAAAAAGAAGTCCTCACCCCATTGATTTTGGAATGGTGGGCGATATTGAAAAAATAAACACTGAATGGCTTCAAATATTTCTTGATAAAGGTGTTGTACCAGTAATGTCATCGATATCGCAAAGTGGTAGTTTTGAACTTTTAAATACCAATGCTGATACTGTTGCTTCAAGTATGGCTGCAGCTTTGGCAAAGATTTACGATGTTGAATTGTTCTTTTATTTTGATAAAAACGGAGTGCTTGAAGATGCCGATAATAATGATTCATTAATATCAATTCTTGGATTAAATACCTTTTTAACCATGAAGCAAGCTAAATCGATACATACAGGAATGTTACCCAAGCTTGACAACGGTTTTCTTGCTTTAAAAGGGGGCGTTGCCGATGTGAAATTAGGGAACTCTATGGGACAGGGTACCAAACTTATTATTGAAGATTAATGGTAACAAACAATCTTACCCTTGAAATGGCCGGAGATCTTGCTATTAGAACACTTACCGAATTAATCTCCATACAATCCTTTAGTAAAGAAGAGCACAATGCTGCTCCTGTTATTGAAAAGGTGTTGACCGATTTTGGATATACTTACCAAAAAAAAGGAAATAACGTTTGGGTAAAAAGTAAAGATTTTGCTGAAGATCGACCTACCTTGATGTTAAATTCGCATATTGATACTGTGAAACCAGCTTTAGGTTGGACAACAGATCCCTTTAAACCAGTTTTAGAACATGGAAAGCTAACAGGTTTAGGAAGTAATGATGCTGGTGGATCATTGGTAAGTTTGCTTGCCACTTTTTTGATGTCAGAAAACTTGAATTTGGAATTTAACCGTGTTTTTGTTGCATCGGCCGAAGAGGAAATATCGGGTAAAGGTGGAATAGAATCAATACTACCATATCTTGATTTTGTTGACGTGGGCATTGTTGGAGAACCCACTCAAATGGAAATGGCTGTTGCCGAAAAAGGCTTAATGGTTTTAGATTGTGAAGTAAAAGGAAAGGCTGGTCATGCAGCTAGAACTGGTGGTGTTAATGCCATAACCGAGGCTATGAAAGAAATAGAATGGTTTCATTCATTTCAATTCCCCAAAGTTAGCGATACCCTTGGACCAGTGAAAATGACAGTAACAGTTATAAATGCAGGCAAGCAACATAATGTAATTCCTGATACTTGCACTTTTGTTGTCGATGTTAGATTAAACGATCATTATTTGAATGTTGATGCTCTTGAGATTATCCAGAAAGGTACCCAAGCTAAAGTAACTCCACGGTCAACGAGAATGAATTCTTCAGGCATAAACCCAAATCATCCTGTGGTTAAGGCTGCCGATAAATTAGGGATTGTTAAGTTTGGATCTCCAACCACATCTGATCAGGCTATTATCACAATTTTCCCGACCATAAAAATGGGACCAGGCGATAGCAATCGTTCACATACTGCCAATGAGCATATTTATTTGGATGAAATTAAAGAGGGTATTAAAATTTATTGTGATTTGCTGAGAGAGATTCAATTTTAGCAAGAGGATTTCGTACTGATTAAGTTGCCACAGATTCTCAGAATTAAATATTTAATCTGTGAGTCTGTGGCTTTCTTTTTTAGTATTCTGAGTTTAATTCTATGAGAGTTTCATTTACATCATCTAAAATTCCTGAAAACCTCATTCGATATTGAATTTTTAGTATAAATGGCCAGACAACCATAAATACCAGTATTACGAATATAAAATAGGATGCAAAAGTCTGGAATCCTGAGTTTGCAAAACTTAGGTTATGGAATCCTCCCACGATAATAAAAAAGTGAACAAAAGTAAAGGCTAAAAAAGCATATCCGAATGTTAAACTTACCCAATATTCTTTTTTCCAGTAGGATTCGAAGCGTGTTTTTACTTTAGAAATTGAGTCTTTAATAGAACTGTTATTATAGGAGAAGTTCAGAAAATTGATATTTCGTAAGGCGTTGATTATCATATATAAGAAAAACAGCTCGACAAATGCCAATCCGAAATATGCCCGCATTGTAGAAAAGGGTATTCTAATATTTAAATGAACAATTAGGGTGGCAATGGGGATAAATATTAAACCAGCCAAATGCACATAATAGTCAATTTTACTTTTTCGTAGCATTTTGCTAATAATACCATTCCCTTTTTTAGTTATAATCTTTAGGATATTTTCCTTGGCCAATTCACTATCAATAAGTTTGTTTTCAGCTAAGGTGTTCCATATTTTTTTTAATTCATTATTTTCCATTTTCGAACGATTTTAAAATTTGTGACTTGATTCTATTTATTTTAACACCGGTGTTACTTTCAGTTATACCTATAATGTCTGCTATTTCTTTGTAGCTAAATTCATCTAAGTATAAAGTAATTATTGCCTTGTCGATATCTGACAATTTGTTAATTGCATGGTAAAGTTGTTCTTGTTGTGAGTTTTTAACTGTATCCTTGTCAGGGATTTTATTTGCCTCGTAGTTTTCAATTTTCACAAGCTGCGGTTGACTTTTTTCTTTCCGAATAATATCAATAGCTGCATTTAAGCATACGCGATACATCCATGTCGAGAATTTTGACTGTTTATTAAAACTGGGGAATGCTTTCCATAGTTGAATGATTAATTCTTGTTGATAATCCTCTTTTTCAACCCGATTATTAAAATACAGATTGCATATTTTATGAACAATTCCTTGATTTTGAAACAATAACTCAGTAAACTCCCTTTCCATGCTTTAATTGTTTGTTTTGCCCAATAAGACGAAATAAAAAATGGATTTCTTACAAGATATTGAAAAAAGTTACAAATGAGCTTTGGTTTATTTTGTGAGATAGATGGATTGTACTAATTGTCTATATTTGCTCTCAGCAATTATTTTAAAAGAATTGGAATATGAGAATTGTCTTATCTGAAGAACGAAATTTAAATAAAGAACTTGTACTAGAATTATATAATAAAAATAAATGGTCATCGGCAGGCAAACCTGATGAGTTAATGAAGGCCTTAGAAAACTCACACGGTTTAATTACCGCATGGGATGGTGATAAATTGGTTGGTTTAGCTAATTCAATATCTGATGGCCATTTGGTAGTATATTATCCACATTTATTGGTTTTACCCGAATATCATGGGAAAGGTATAGGCCGAATGATAATGGAAAGGTTTCAGAAGAAATATGCCCATTTTCATCAACAGATTTTGGTAGCCGATAATGAGGCTATTCAATTTTATAAGAAGTGCGGTTTTGAAAGGGCTGGAAAGTGCGAACCTATGTGGATTTATAATGGAGCTGATCATGGTTAAAAGTTTTTGGTGTTTTTTTTAGTATTTTATTTGCAATATAAGATTCAAGAATTATCTTTGCATCGCTTTAAAAATAGCACACGTTCTTTTACGTTTCGGGCGATTAGCTCAGTTGGTTCAGAGCACTTGGTTTACACCCAAGGGGTCGGGGGTTCGAATCCCTCATCGCCCACCAATTGATAGCTATCAGAGATGATGGCTATTATTGTTTTCAGCCATGGCTACTTTCTACATTCTATATTCTGAGGAAATTGATAAGTTTTACATAGGCTTTACCGATGGTGATGTAAACGAACGGCTACAAAAACATTTGTCCAAGCATAAAGGATTTACCTCAAAGGCTAAGGATTGGAATATAGTTTTTACTGAGTTTTTTGAAACTAAAGAGAAAGCTTACAGTCGCGAGCGACAAATTAAAGGATGGAAAAGTCGTAAAATGATTGAGCGATTAGTAAAAGGTTCATAGCATCCCGATTTTACATCGGGAGGGTCGGTCCCGAGGCTTCGGGATCATCGCCCACCAATTGATAGCTATCAGAGATGATGGCTATTATTGTTTTCAGCCATGGCTATTTTCTACATTCTATATTCTGAGGAAATTGATAAGTTTTACATAGGCTTTACCGATGGTGATGTAAACGAACGGCTACAAAAACATTTGTCCAAGCATAAA